>JALVIU010000189.1 GCA_027028665.1 Candidatus Atribacteria bacterium
AATTAACTTAGGAGGTGTTTTATGAAAAAGCTTTTCATTTTTACTCTAGTATTGATATTCGTGGTTTCACTTTTTGGCATGGCTTACGCAAAGGACAAACCCCTTAGAGTAATCCTCCTTATAAATGGAACATTGGGGGATAAATCCTTTTTTGATTCTGCTGCACGTGGTGTAAAGAGGGCAGAAAAAGAATTGGGTATTGAAGCAAAGATTGTAGAGCTTGGTTATGATCCGTCTACATTTAAGCCAGGACTTGAAGATGCTGCAGATTCTGATTATGATATTGTCATCTGCGGTACATGGCAGATGCAGGAGGCATTACAGGAGATAGCACCTGAATATCCTGATAAGAAGTTTATTATATTTGACACATCAGTGGATTATAAACAGGGCGATCTTGATAATGTTTACTCCATACTTTATAAGCAAAATGAAGGCTCTTTCCTGGCAGGTGCACTTGCTGCTATGGTAACAACATCAAAGGAACTCCCTGATACGAATCCACAAAAGCTTATAGGGTTCTTGGGGGGTATGGATATCCCTGTAATTAATGACTTTTTGGTAGGATATATTGAAGGTGCAAGATATATAGATAAGGATATGAAGGTACTTATCTCTTATGCAGGTAGTTTTTCCGATCCCGCAAAGGGAAAAGAGCTTGTACTTGCACAGTATAGACAGGGTGCAGATATCTCCTTTAATGTTGCAGGAGAAACAGGCCTTGGCCTCTTGGATGCGGCAAAAGAGGCAAAGAAGTATGCGATAGGGGTAGACTCTGATCAGGCAATGCTATTTAAGGATTCTGATCCAGAGAAAGCACGAAGAACTCTTACGTCAATGCTTAAGAGGGTAGATAATTCTTTGTATAGGGCGCTTTATTACCATCTGCAGGGTAAACTTCCCTATGGTAAGGCAGAAGCATTAGGACTTGCCGAACAAGCAGTAGGTCTTGCAAAGAACGAGTTTTATAGAAAGTATGTACCAAAGGATATTCAAGCACAGATTGCTTTATTAGAAGAAAAGATTATTTCTGGCAAGATAAAGGTAGATACCGCATTTGGCATGGGGCAGAAGGAGCTTAGCAAGCTAAGAAATAGCGTAAAACCATAATTGATATATTCTACGGAATAAGGGGCCTTTGGGCCCCTTATCTTTTAGGAGGTTATTTATGGAAACTCCCATACTCGAAATGAGAGATATTGTAAAAATTTATCCAAATGGTGTGATGGCCAACAAGGGTGTAAATTTCAAAGTAATGCCTGGTGAAATTCATGCCCTTTTAGGTGAAAATGGTGCAGGCAAGACAACACTTATGAATATCTTATTTGGACTTCAAGCTCCTACATCTGGAGAGATATTCTATAAAGGAAAGAAGGTAAAGATTGCAAGTCCTCATGATGCAATAAGGCTGGGAATAGGTATGGTGCACCAGCACTTTATGCTTGTTCCATCCCTTACAGTTGCTGAAAATATAGTTTTGGGGATGGAACCTAAAAGGGGAGTATTTTTCTCTAAAGAAGATGCATATAGAATAACAAAAGAGATAGGAGAAAAGTATGGGCTTGAAGTGCCACCAAAAGAAAGGGTTCAGGATCTTCCAGTAGGAATAAGACAGAGAATAGAGATCCTTAAGACCCTTCTTAGGGGTGCAGAACTATTGGTATTAGATGAGCCTACTGCTGTACTTACTCCTCAAGAGACAGAGGAGCTCTTTGATGCCTTGAAGAAGCTTGTTTCTCAGGGAAAGACTATTATTTTTATTACACATAAATTGCGAGAAGTAAAGGAGATAGGTGATAGGATAACTGTACTTAGGAATGGAAAAAATGCAGGAGAGGCCCTGGTAAAGGATGTGACAGAGGAAGATATGTCTCGTATGATGGTGGGGAGAGATGTAGAGCTTATAATTCACAAAACCCCTTCGAAACCTGGAGAAGTTATTCTTCATGTAGAGAATATAGAATACACCCCTCCTGGACATAATAAGCTATTAAAAGGTATATCTTTTTCGGTAAGGGAAGGGGAGATTCTAGGAATCGCAGGTGTAGAAGGAAATGGACAGAGAGAGCTTATAGAAATTTTGACAGGGCTTAGGGAAGGAGACAGTGGAAGTGTAAAAGTGAGAGGAAAGGAGCTCTTTGGTGCAACGCCGAGAGAGATAAGACTTGCATCTGTTGCCCATATTCCTGAAGATAGAATGGCAAGAGGGGTTGCGGCCCTTGCGAGTATAGAAGAAAATCTTGTTGTAGATAGATATTTTCTACCACCATTTTCAAAAGGAAAGTTTTCCATCGATGTAAAGAAGATTCATGAGAATGGTGAAAAATTGGTAAAAGAATTCGGCATTAAGGCTAAAAGTTCTGTAGTCCCTGTAGAAATGCTTTCAGGTGGTAATATACAAAAAGTAGTTGTAGCGAGGGAGTTTACATCGAATGCAAAGCTTATAATAGCTAATCAGCCTACCCGTGGAATAGATGTAGGTGCTACAGAATTTATAAGGAATAGACTTGTTGATGAAAGAGATAGGGGAGCTGCTGTGCTTTTGGTTTCTGCAGATCTGATGGAGGTAATGCAACTTTCAGATAGGCTGATAGTAATGTATGAAGGTGAAATAGTAGGTTATTTTGATAGTCTTGATGGATTAACGGAACAGGAATTGGGTAAATATATGTTGGGCATAAAAAAGGATGCGCCGGAGAAGATTAAGGAGGCAGTGGTATCATGAAAAAAACATCTTCCTTCGAGTTCATAAGAATTTTAGTAGCCATTGGAATCTCTTTAATATTGGGATTCTTGCTTACTCTTTTATTGAGTAAAGATCCTATACATGCTTATAAATATTTTTTGTATGGACCTTTATCCAAAACACGAAGAATTATAGAATTTATAAATAATTCTGTGCCTCTTATATTTACAGGTCTTGCTGTATCCATTGTCTTTAAAGCAGAGCAATTTAATATAGGGGCAGAAGGTCAACTTTTTATAGGAGCTGTAGCGGGAACGGCAGTTGCGATACTTTTTCCTCATATTCAAATTCTCCATATCATTCTTGTTTTTATAGCCGCTATGATCGCAGGTATGTTATGGGCAGCTGTACCTGGGATTTTAAAATCTAAGTTAAATGCAAGTGAACTGGTATCATCTCTTATGATGAATTATGTAGCCTTCTATCTGGGGCTATATTTTGTTAATTATTATTTAAGAGATAAAAATGCAGGTTTTTTAGTGTCCTATAAGTTTCCTAAAACTGCGTGGTTGCCATATTTGTATCGAAGGTATCATTTTCATTATGGAATAATTGTTGCCCTGGTGTTTGTAGTTTTGGTATGGTATCTCTTATATAGGACAAAAATAGGGTATGAAATAAGAATGATAGGTTATAATTTGAAGTTTTCAGAAGCAGGTGGTATAAATGTCCCTAATACTATATTCTCTGCTCAAGTGATAAGTGGAGCTGTTGCAGGAATTGCAGGTGCTATTGAAGTTACAGGATTATATCATAGGTTCCTATGGCAAAATCTCCCTGGATACGGTTTTGATGGAATAATTGTTGCCCTTCTTGCGAGAAATAACCCTATTGGTGTTCCTTTTGCAGCTTTGTTTTTGGGTTATCTACGTACAGGTGCAAGGATTATGGAAAGGCAATCTGATATGTCTGCTGAGATGGTAACGGTACTTCAGGCCTTTGTAATTCTTCTGGTAACTGCCCAGGCCTTCCTCTCTACCTGGAAGCAAAGGATGATTGAGAAGGCATCAAGGAAAGAGGAGGAAGAAAATGAATGAGATATTAAAAGGTATACTAACACCTGCTTTCGTATATTCTATTATAAGGGTAACTACTCCTATCCTTTTTGCAGCACTTGGTGCACTTATTACAGATCTTGCAGGGGTAATTAATATTGCGTTAGAGGGTATAATGCTTACAGCTGCCTTTTTCGGAGTACTTGTAAGCGCCTTTACGCAGAATATGTGGTTAGGACTTTTGGCAGGTGTATTAAGTGGTGTGGGCATTGCCCTTATATTAGGTTATTTCTCCCTCAATCTTAAAACAGATCTTATTCTTGCAGGTATTGCAATAAATCTCCTCGCTTCAGGAGGAACTATATTCTTGCTTTATATATTTGCAGGGGATAAAGGGACATCAAGTTCTTTAAAAAGTCTTGTACTCCCCAATATTAATATTCCTATCTTAAAGGATATACCTATACTTGGCCCCATGTTTAGTGGTCATCATATCCTTACATATATAGCTATAATTTCTGTAGTAATTGTGCACTATTTCCTATATCATACCCCTTTAGGATTAAGATTAAGGGCAGTGGGTGAGAATCCAGATGCCGCAGATTCTGTAGGTATCTCAGTTATAAAAATCAAATATATAGCCCTTATGTTAAGTGGTATATTTGCAGGGCTTGGTGGTGTGCATCTCTCTATGGGATATGTTTCATGGTTTGCCCGTGACATGACATCAGGACGTGGATTTATTGCGCTTGCTGCAGAAACTTTAGGAGGAAGAACAGCTATCGGCACCACTCTTGGTTCTCTGGTTTTTGGTGCCGCAGATGCCCTATCTTATTCTCTTCAAGCATTTAGAATGCCTTCTGAGTTTGCACAAAGTTTCCCCTTCATTATAACTATACTTGCCCTTGGATTTTATGCGCAACAGCAGATATCAAGGGCAAAGAAAAGAAAAGCTGCAAGTAGGAGGTAGTATTGAACTTTTTGAAGATAGATAAGATAAGAGATCTTTCCCTTATAGATCTGGAAGATAAGTATATAGTAATAGCTGTGGATTCTTTTGGTGGTATAGGGCCTAAGGTAAATGATGTGGTAAAGCTTTCAATAAGAGAATGGGCAATTGCCTTATTACGTGTTCCTCTTATGGAGGTTATAGCATCAGGCGCCTATCCTTTTCTTGTGATAGATGCCCTTGGTGTAGAGTATGAACCTACAGGAAGACAGGTTGTAGAGGTGCTTAAGAGTGAACTTTCCAGATTAGGTTATTTAAATATACATATAAATGGGAGTACAGAGGATAATATCCCTGTAAGCTCTTCCGCTGCAGGAATTGTGGTACTTGGTCTTGCAGAGAAAGATCGATTTTATCCAGGAACCACTTTAAATGGAGATGAATTATTTTTGGTAGGTGTGCCAAAGTCAGGACCTAATGAAAATATAAATCTAAGAGATGACCCAGAAATACCAGATATATTAGATCTTATTTCACTTAGAAAGATAGATGGAATACATGATATATTACCTGTGGGTTCCCATGGAATTCTATATGAAGCCTTACAGATGGCGGATACTGCTAAGCTTTCCTTGTCGCTTGCTTTTGATATACAGATAGATATTAAAAAGAGCGCAGGACCATCTACTTGTTTTCTATTATCCTCTCTTCTTCCCAAAGAAGAAATAGAAAGATATGTAACCGCACCTGTCTTCCAGTTGGGTAAATTTATAAATTAGAGGTAAGTAATTTATGAGTGATATAAAGATGGATAAGGAACTTTATCAGAAACTTTTAAGATTTCAGAAGCAGGAAATTACTGAATATATAGTATATAGGGAATTATCAAAGTCTGCTACTTCAAAAAATAAAGAGGTACTAAATAAGATATCCAATGATGAGAAGAGACATTATAATGAATGGAAAAAGTATACAAAAAAAGATGTAGAACCTGATAAATTTAAAGTGTTTTTCTACCTTACAGTATCCAAGATATTTGGGATTACATTTGCTGTAAAAATGATGGAGAATTTAGAGAAAGGTGCTGAGGAGGCATATAGCTATATAGTAGACAAAATAGAACCTGCAGATTCTATTTTAAAAGATGAAATAGAACATGAAAGACTCCTTATTAATATGATAAATGAGGAGCGAATAAACTATATTGGCTCTATGGTTCTTGGTCTAAATGATGCTCTGGTGGAGCTTACAGGTGCTCTTTCAGGCCTTACCTTTGCTTTGCAAAATACCAGTACAGTAGGTATTGCAGGACTTATAACAGGAATTGCTGCATCTTTGTCTATGGCAGCATCAGAGTATCTGTCTCAGAAATCTGAAGGAGGTAACACAAGCCCTTTAAAGGCATCTATATATACAGGTATCGCATATATATTTACTGTACTTTTTCTCGTCTTTCCGTATTTTGTTTTTTCCCATTATATGATTGCCCTATTATTTACTCTTATCAATGCCTTTATAGTTATTTTTTTGTTTTCCTTTTTTGTCTCAGTGGTAAAGGATTTAAGGTTTAAATCTATATTTATTGAGATGTTTCTTATAAGTTTTGGTGTATCGTTTTTGTCTTTTGGCATAGGGATTCTGGTAAGAAAGGTATTTCATATAGAAATATAAAATATTATTTTATTTTTTAGACATAACCTTTATTTATATGCTATAATATACTATGATATATTATACCTTAAGTATTTGTAATAGAAGACTAGAGGAATATGATGGAAAGTTATGAGAATATAACAAATGCAATGAATCATCTTGGAATAGGTCATGCCATATTTCAGGATTATGAGGGAAGAAAGGGTGTATTCAGGTATGTAAATGAGGCTCTTGCCCGAAAGCTTGGTTATTCCCCAGAAGAACTTATTGACAAAAAATCCTTCGTAGAGCTTTTAACCCCGGAAAGTTTAGAATTGGTAAGACAAAGATATGAGGCACGCATAAGAGGAGAAAATGTGCCTTCCCACTATGAGATCTCTGCAATTACAAAAAATGGAGAAAGAGTGGTGTTTGAGTCATATATACAGTTTGTTTTGTATAAAGAAAGACCTGCCACGATGGGATTTTATATAGATATCACCCAGAGAAAGCTAATGGAGGAGGAGATCAAATCTAATCTGCAAACACAAAAGGAGTTAATTACAGCACTTAATCATGCACCAGAGGTGATTCTTATAACAGATAGTAGAGGGATTATTCGTTATGTGAATCCTGCTTTTGAAGAGGTTACAGGATATGCTTTTCATGAGGTAGTAGGGAAAAAACCGAATATATTAAAAAGTGGAAAACATGATAAGGAGTTTTATAAAAATTTTTGGATGACCGTATCATCTGGCAAAAGATGGGAAGGACGTTTTATAAATAAGAAAAAGGATGGTACGTTATATATAGATCATACTGTAGTTGCCCCTGTGTTTAATGAAATAGGTGATATTGTTTCATATATTTCTATAAAACGAGATATCACTCAGGAAGAGAAATTTAGAGAGCAGATTTTGCAGGCTCAAAAGATGGATGCACTTGGTGCAATGGCAAGTGGTGTGGCACACGACTTTAATAATATATTAGGTGGCATACTAGGATATATAGAAGTTTTAAAGATAAGATATAAAGATGATAGTTATATGCAAAACATTTTACTTGCTATAGAGAAGGCAGGAGATAGAGCAAAGGATCTTATTGATAAACTTTTGGTTTTTTCTCGGAAAAAAGAAAGTGTTCAAAGGATTATCAATATAAATCTTCTTATAAAAGATGTAGTAGAGATGTTTTCCAGAACTATGCCGAAGAATATAGAGATAAAAGTTGATTTAGATGAAAAGGCACCTATAAATATAATGGCAAGTCCTACACAGATAGAGCAAGTTCTTATGAATATAGGTATAAATGCCTTTCAGGCAATGAAAGATGAGGGTGGAGAAATTTTTATAAGTACAAAAAGATTTTTTCCAGATGAGGATTTTCTCTCATCTCACTATGGTTTTACTCAAAAAGAGTATGTCCTTATTTCTATTTCTGATACAGGATGTGGTATGGATGATGAAATAAAAAAAAGGATCTTCGAACCTTTTTTCACTACCAAGAAAAATGGAACGGGGCTTGGTCTTTCTATTTCTTATAATATAATAGAAAATCATGGGGGAAAGATATTTGTATATAGCGAAAAGGGAGAAGGAACTACATTCAATATCTATCTACCTATAGAGAAAGATGTAGATGCCTCCGAAAATACCAGAGATGAGGATGTTGTAGAGGGAAAAGGTACGATCCTTGTTATAGATGATGAGGTAATAATACGAGAAATGTTAAGTGATGCATTGGATATCTTAGGTTATAATTCTATATTTGCAAAAGATGGTCAAGAGGGTTTAGAAAAGTTTAAAGAAAATATTGACGATATAGATCTTGTTATAATAGATATGAATATGCCAGGGCTTACTGGTAAAGAGGTAATAAAGGCTATAAGAGACATAAAACCTGATATAAGAACTATCTTAATTTCAGGCTTTGGATTAAATGGAATGCTTAAAGATTTAGTGCGAGAAGATCTTAGTACTTTTTTACATAAGCCTTTTACACTGGGTGAGTTTTCGGAAACCTTAAAAAGGCTTTTGAGTAATTAAGATAGAAGGGGTGATTCTATTGGATAAAAAGGATGTTATAAAAGAGGTAAAGGAAACAGAGGAAAGAGCGCGTCAAATTGTAAAAGATGCCAAAAAAGAAGCACGTATGATTATTGATAAGGCTCATAGTGATGTAAATGCCATGTGGAATGATGCAAAGAATCAGATGGCATTAAAGAGGAAAGAGATGCTAAAAGCAGCAGAAAAAGAAGCAGATAGAGATATTTCAGAACTTGAGAATAAAAAAGAGGCGGAAAAACGGGAGCTTGTAAAAAAGGCACGAAGCAGAAAGGAAAAAGCAGTAGATTTTCTCTTTAAAAAGGTGGTGAATCTCTGATGCCTGTGATTTTATCCAAAAGGGTAAATATCTTTTGTCATAAAAATGTATTTTCTCAGGTCCTTGATAGGTTACATGAAATAGGTATTGTCCAGATAACAAGATATACAGAAGACCTGGGAGAGCCAGATCATACCGTAAATCCTATATCAAAAAAACAGGATATAATTTTACAACAGGTAAAATACATTCTTGATTTCATGTCACCTTTTGCTCCTAAAGAAGGTATGTTGAAAAAGATGATGGAAGGTTTGCCTGAGGTCTCAAAGGAAGAGCTTGTCAAATCCCTTGAATCCCTGGATTATGAAAAGATATACAATGATGTACGAGACCTAAATGACAGGTTAAATGGTATAAGAAATAAGAGGGAAGAGATAGAGATTATCTATAAGGAGCTTTCACTCTTTGAGAACCTTCCTATCCCCTGTGAAGAATGGGGACCTACAGAGAAGACGAATATCTTTATAGGTTCCATCCCTAAACTAAAGTGGCCTACTTTTGAAGAGGAGGTAAAGAAATTTTCAGATGAGATTCACCTTGAGGTAATTGGAGAAGATCCGAGGGATGTAAGATTTTATCTTCTTGTCTTAAAAGAAAAGGAACAAGAAGTACTTTCTATCTTGAGGCGTAATAGCTTTTCTCAGATAAAACCTCCTCCAAACTATACAGGAACTGTTTCAGATGTCCTCTCCCAATTAGAAAAAACAAAAAAGATACTTATAGAAGAAGAAGCGAAGATCGTAGAAGAGGTAAAGGAATTATTGAAGTATAAGGATAAATTGGAAGTTGTATACGATTATCTCTCTATATTAAAGGACAGAGAAAACGTAAAAAAGGAATTATACTGGACGAAAAATGTCTTTCTTATTGAGGGATGGGTGCTTGAATCTAATGTAGATAAACTAAAAAAAGAACTTAAATCACTTGATAGCAAAATAGAACTCTTTGTGTTTGATCCACCAGAGGGTGAAGTACCACCTGTTGAGCTTAATAATAAGAGATATGCAAAGCCCTTTGAGATTATAACAAAACTATACAGCTATCCAAATCACAGAGAACCTGATCCTACCCCTTTTGTAGCATGGTTTTTCTTTGTATTTTTTGGTATGTGTCTTACAGATGCAGGATATGGAATAGTTATGGCACTTTTATTCTGGTGGGCTATAAAGAGATTCAAGGTAGGGGATCAGGCAAAGCTTTTCTTCAAGCTCTTGATGCTTGGAGGTATATCCACTATATTTGCAGGTGCACTTACAGGTAGCTGGTTTGGAAATTCTATTGATATCCTACCCCAGGGTTTTGGATTTTTAAAGACCATTAAGGATTTTATAATGATTACAGACCCTATGAAAAATCCTATACCTATGCTTGGTTTTTCTTTGCTTTTAGGTCTTATTCAGATCTTTACAGGTCTGTTTATTGAGTTCTTTTCCAATATAAAGGCAGGAAAGGCAAAAGATGCATGGATGGATCAGGGTAGTTGGATATTCTTTTTGGCATCTATTTTGCTTCTCATTGCAGGCCTTCCCTTTGGAAAATATCTTGTAATGTTTGGTGCACTTATTATTGTCCTTACCCAGGGTAGGCATAATAAGAATATCATTGCAAAGATTGGTGGAGGGATCCTATCCCTGTATGATGTAGTAGGATATCTGGGGGATACCCTTTCATATTCCCGTCTTTTTGCCCTTGGACTTACAACAGCTGCTATTGCCATGATAGTAAATACTATTATGACACTTGTAAGTGGGGCACCTGTTATTGGTTTTATAATAGGCGCAGTAATATTTGTAGGAGGACATATATTTAATCTTTTGATAAATGCACTTGGTGCATTTATACACTCTGCAAGGCTTCAGTATGTAGAGTTCTTTACGAAGTTTTATGAGGGTGGTGGCATACCATTTATGCCCTTTAAAATAAAGACACAATATGTAAAGATAAAGAATCCATAAAAAAGGAGGTATTATTATGTCATTAGGAATTGCACTTGCCTTATTGGGAGCTGCTTTTGCAATAGGTTTTGCAGGGGCAGGTTCTGCATGGGGGATTGGAATTGCAGGAGCAGTAGGAGCAGGGGTGTTAAGTGAAGATCCCAACAAATTTGGACAGGTTCTGCTTCTTCAGGCACTACCTGGAACACAGGGGATCTATGGGCTATTGGTAGGCTTTTGGGTACTTATGAAGATCGGCTTTTTAGGTGGTACCCCTGTTGAAGTCTCTACTATGCAAGGTCTTGCCGTATTTTTTGCATCATTACCAATTGGTATAGTAGGTTTTATATCTGCAATATATCAAGGAAAAACTGCTGCAGGTTCTATTGCCCTTATTGCACAAAGACCAGGAGAGACAGGTAAGGCAATAGTTCTCCCGGCAATGGTTGAAACTTATGCAGTTCTTGCACTCCTGGCAAGCATACTCCTATTAAATGGTATTAAGTTTTAATAGGAGGCAGGTGATATGTCATTAGAAAATATCTTGTCAGAGATATTAAAAGAAGGTGAAGAAGAGAAATTAAATATAATTAGAGATGCCAGAGAAAAGGCAGATAATATATTGGCAAAGGCTAAGAGAGAAATAGAGGAATACAAGGAAAGCGAAGAAGAAAAGATAAAGAAAGAGAGCCAGGCTGTGAAGGAACGTATTATCACAGCATTTGAGCTGGAAAGGGAAAAGGAACTTTTAAAGACAAAAAAGGAACTTCTTGATGGTGTATTTCAAGGGGTTTTAGAAAAGATAGTTTCTTTACCCAAGGAAGAATATCTTGCCTTTCTTGCAGGACTCATTTTAGAATATGCACAAACAGGGAGAGAATTATTGTATCTTTCAGATCGTGACAAGAATCTTGTGGATAAAGCATTTTTGGATGATGTAAATAAGAAACTAAAAGAGAAGGGTAAGGCAGGAAATGTAAAATTAGCAGAAGAATCTGTTCCTATATCCGGAGGCGTTATACTTGGTGCAGAAAAGATCAGGATAAATGCCTCTTTGGAACTTATATTAGAAGATGCAAGAGAGAAATGGGAAAAAGAGGTAGGGCAGATTCTTTTTTCTTAAAAAGTAAATATGTGAAAGGTGGTATAAAGTGATACCAGGAGAATCTGTTTTATCCATAAATAGAGATAGAGGTTTTAGCTTTATAGGTGGGAAATTAAAAAAGCAAGAAGGTGCTTTACTTTCTCCTCAAAAGCTTGAGAGGCTCATTGAGGCAGAGAATGAAGATGAATTTATAAGGAATTTTTTTGAGATAAGATGGTTTAGGAAAAACTATGAGATCCACTCTATGGATCAGTTTGAGGAGAAACTATACGAAGACCTACAGGATAACTTATTTGAATTTGTCCATGTTATCCCAGATATAAGGGTGTTAGATATTGTAAGATTAAAATACGATTTTCACAACCTAAAACTCTTATTTAAAAAGAGGATGAAAAACGCAGAACCAGAAGGACTCTATCTGGGATTGGGGAGTATACCCCTTGAACAGCTTGAAACTGCATTTGAAACAAAGAATTATACAGCCCTTCCGAAGGAGATCTCAAGAGTTATATCAAGGGTTGAGGCAAAGATAAAGGATGATGATATAAAGAAGTTGGAGATGTTTTTGGATAAGGAAAGGTTTGGTTTGACCTTTGAGATGATAGGGGAGATAGGGAATGATTATCTATTTAGACTTTATACAATTATAGTAGATCTTACAAATATACTTATATTTGCACGCTGTAAGGTCACAGGACTGGATAGAGAGGTTTTCTGGGATGCCTTTATTCCCTATGGAACCCTGAAGAGAGAGGTTTTAGATAATCTTTATGATGCCCCATTATCTGTGGCATCATCTACTCTAGGAGGGAAATTTTACCTTTCACCAATTCCTCCGAGGACAAAGAGGGAGGATGTTGTAGTAGATGGTTTT
>JALVIU010000190.1 GCA_027028665.1 Candidatus Atribacteria bacterium
CTCTTCAAGAGTTCGATCACTTCATCTGAGCGCTCACCTTTACCTATAGTACCCAGAAGTCCCTGTTTAAGAAGTATCTCCATATACGGATCTAATCTATGTGATGTAGTAGGTCCACATGCACCTATTACCTTACCAGGAGGTGTAGGAGTAGGACCCATATAATATATCGTCTCTCTATTAAAAGATATCGGCAGATTTTCACCCCTCTTTAAGGTATCTGCGATCCTCTTATGTGCTGCATCCCGTGCTGTATATAGATATCCTGTAAGTGATATCTTATCCCCTGCAGAAAGTGAAAAAATAGTCTCCTTATCAAGTGGCAGCTTTATCCTTTTCATATGATTGCCCTCTTGATCCTGTGTGCATTACACTGGATATTTAAGGCCACAGGAAGTGATGCAATATGTGTGGGGTATGTCTCTATATTTACACCTATACATGTAACCTTTCCACCCAATCCCCCTGCACCTATACCTGTATTATTTACCTCTTTTAGTATCCTATCCTCAAGTGCATGATACCTGGGATCAGGATGATGTAAGTGGATAGGGCGTACAAGTGCCTTTTTTGCAAGGTATGCAACATAATCAAAACTTCCTCCTATCCCTATACCAAGAATGATTGGGGGACATGCCTTACCCCCTGCGGCATCCACTGTCTCTAAAACAAAATCCAGAATATCATCCTCTCCCCATGAAGGTGTCCCCATAACCAGCCTACTTGTATTTTCTGCACCTCCCCCTTTCGGAAGTGCTACTATCTCTATCTTATCACCCTCTACTATATTATAATGAATAATTCCTGGGGTATTTGTCATGGTGTTTTTTCTCTCAAAAAGAGGGTCATCTACAATAGATTTTCTAAGGTATCCTTTCTCATAACCTATCTCTATTCCCATATTTATAGCATCAGTTAGGTTCCCACCAACAATATGGAGCTCCTGCCCTACATTTACAAATAATACAGCCATACCTGTATCCTGACAGAGTGGTACCCTTTCCCTCTCTGCTATTTTATAGTTTTCATTTAACACAGAGAGCACTTCATAGGAAAGGGTGAATTTATCCTCAGATACCAGTGCATCGGAAAGTGCATGTTGTACATCTTCATCAAGAAATATATTTGCATCTATGAAGAGTTTTGATACCACATCTATTATCTTCTCTATATGGATCTCTCTCATATCCTCTCTATCACACCTTTCACTATGGTCAATATCTTCGGTGCCTGTTCCTTTGACACCTGAATGATCTCAGAAAGGGTGGTAGGTGAGACCTGTCCCCAGGCAGAGATATTTGTCACAAGAGAGATACCAAGCACCTCTATTCCCATATGTCTTGCCACTATCACCTCAGGCACGGTAGATTGACCCACTGCATCTGCACCTATCAGTGATAAAAATCTGTATTCTGCTCGTGTCTCAAGGTTTGGCCCAGAAAGTCCTACATATACCCCCTCTCTTACATAGATCCCTTCTTTTGTTGCAATATCTCTTGCAATATTTATAAGTCTATAGTTGTATGGTTCTACCATATCTGGAAAACGAGGCCCCATATCATCATCATTTGGACCTCTTAAAGGATTATCCCCCATAAGATTTATATGATCTGTGATTAACATAATATCCCCTGCTTTAAAATCTTTATTTAGACCACCTGATGCATTTGATACAATAAGTATATCTATACCAAGAAACCTCATTACCCTTACAGGGTATGTAACCTCCTGCATTGTATAACCTTCATAATAGTGGATACGTCCCTGCATTACTACTACGCTCTTTCCAGAGAGCATTCCAAATACAAACCTACCCTTGTGTCCCTCTACAGTAGATCGGGGAAAGTGTGGTATATTACCATAAGGGATGATAACCTTATCCTCCACCATATCTGCAAGAGGGGAAAGTCCTGTGCCAAGTATGATACCGATCTTTGGAGAAAAATCACCTATCCTCCCTTTTATAGTTTTTATACTCTCATTTATCTTCTCTCTAAGATCCATAAAAACCTCCTACTTACGCGGAAATGCCTTTTTATATACTGCTGTAATATGTTTTCTATCAATATGTGTATATATCTGGGTAGTGGATATATCTGCATGACCTAGCATCTCTTGTAATATTTTAAGATCTACTCCACCTTCCAATAGATGTGTTGCAAATGAGTGTCTTAGTGTATGTGGGGTAATCCAATCACCAAGCCCCTGCCTTTTTGCATATTTTTTTACAATATAAAAAACTGCCTGGCGTGTAAGGGGGCCACCCTTCCTGCTTAAAAATAGATAATTTGACCTCTGGGCATTTAGAAATTTTGGTCTTGCCTCTTGTATATATCTTTCAAGTGCATATTTTGCCATCTTACCAAAAGGTATAAGTCTTTCCTTTTTTCCTTTTCCAAATGCATGTACAAACATCTCAGAAAGATTCAAATCAGAAAGTCTAAGGCCTATGAGCTCTGACACCCTGAGCCCACTTCCATAAAATAGTTCAAGGATCGCCTTGTCCCTTATCTCTATACGGTTCTTTGGGGAAAATGACAGAAGTTGTTCCATATCCTCCTTTGAAAGCACCTCAGGTAGCCTCTCAGGAAGCTTGGGAAATTTTACACCTGATGCTACATCCTTTTTTGTCTTCTGCGTATATGTAAGATAACGAAAAAAGACCTTTATAGATGCAAGATGACGAGAGGTGGTAGATGGAGAGAGTTTGAGCAACCTAAGATATACAAGGTAATCCATTATATCATCCTTTGTTATACGGAAAAGGTCGAGATCTCTTTCTCCGAGATACAGCATAAATCTTTCAAGGTCTCTTCTGTAGGCATCTATGGTATTTTCTGCATATCCTTTCTGATAGTAAAGGAACTTGAGAAATTCATTTAATAGATCACCTTTGCCCAACTGGGAACCACCTCTATCCAGATATTACCAGGTACAAATCTTATCTCTTCCCCCTGTATATCCAAAAACCTGGTTCTGGTATCTTCACTCTCTTTTACCCAGGTTGCCTCAACAAGTTTTCCATCCATAAATATTTCTGCCTCTCCTTTACCTACAAACTTGATATATACATGCCCCTTCTTATCCCTTATCTTCGCCGAAACCCTCTGAATAACGAGGTTAGTCACCACAATAGGGCTATTTTTCAATTTATCGATATGAGGCTTTCCATTAATATATCTTATATAGCCTCCCTTTTGTTTATCATATTTATATACTACCTTGTAATTTGATGCATATTCTATTGTAATCGTACTTATCTTTCTTCCCTGTACCTCATCTGCTGGACCCCTAAACTTATACTCATCTCTTATCTTATTTATATCATACCCAAGCTTTGCCATTTCTTTTCTTAAAAGTACAGTAGAAGCATATAAGTTATGAGGTGGCGCTTTCTCCTTTATACGAAAAAAAGGCTCAAAATTTTTAAACTCATCTATATTATCCACTCTCTTTTCTTTTATATACTCTATCCCCTGGTTAGACCCACCTGCATGCACATAAACAGCGCCAAGCTCCTTTGCCTTTTCCGCAAGATAGACCCTTGCACTCCTTATAGGACCCACCTTTCCTACATCCTTCCCTGAAAATACAGCGAGAAATCTTGTCATTCCACCTTCCACAGGGACCTCATATACAAGATCTGCCCGAGAAAGACCAGACTGAGGTACGGCACCAGGGGAGTTCTCTATGACTACAGCAACAGGTCTATCTCCATATGGTGAATACTTTTCTCCCTGGATGGGTACATTTATCTGACCAGGAGATTTTACCTTTTTATACGTAGCTTCCACTTCAATATTCCCTTTTACTCCACCACCCTTTACAATAGATGTATCTGGAAGTGGAATATTCTCACCCTCCTGGGGTTTTACCGTATTATCACTACCCTTTTTGAGAAATTCCTTGGATATAGCTACATCCGGTGCCTTACTTATCTTTGCCGGGAACTTACTCTTTACATCCCCTTTTGAAGCCTGAGGGAGTTCTATCTTTTTCTTTTGAGGTTCCACCTTTGGCTTTATAGGTTTTGGCTTTCTCTCTACTTTTTTAAGTGTGGGCTTTACCTTTTTTTCTATCTTTGGGGATACATTTTCCACCTCTCTGGAAGGGGACTCACTCTTTGGCACCTTTTTTTCTGGTACTTCAAAGAGATCTACCATGATAAGCTTTGGTTCTTTAGTAGGTTGCTGAGCAATAGTGGTATTTAAAAGCCCTGCCAAAAGGTACAGAATAAGCACATGTATGACAAGGGAGACCAAAAAGGGCCTTCCCCATCTCTTATTATCAACACCCTTTTTTTTAAGTACTTTTTCTTTTTTACGTCTTTGGCGGTCTTGTTGCAATGGCAATCTTTTTCGCACCTGCCTTTCTAATAAGATCCATAACCCTTACCACCTTCCCATGAGTTACATTTTTATCTGC
>JALVIU010000191.1 GCA_027028665.1 Candidatus Atribacteria bacterium
ACGATCCTTTCATCTAAGGTTGTAAGCTCATCTATAAATGTTACCCATACTGCCAAAAGATCAAGCTCTATTATCTTGCCCATAGTCTCTTTACTTAGAAATATGGCATCTTCCAGTGTAGTAGAGGAGAAGGGTTCATTTAGGATAATAATACTATGAGAAGTAGCATGTGATAATATATTATGTATATGTAAAAGCTCATCTTCCAGTTTTCCGTGTAGATTCTTTATATCCTCTTCTCTTTCAAAATGTGTAAAGAGGTTATCAAATAAAAAGAGTTTGGCCCTTTTCCCGGGTACAGGACACCCTAATCTGGCAAAATAGTGGATCTGACCAAAGCTTCTTGCAAATGTGGTTTTCCCTCCCTGATTTGGACCTGTTACCACAAATATACGCTCTTTTTCTTTCAAATAAAAATCATTTGGGACAATCTGTACATCTTTTGTATTTATAAGTTTATGTGCAAGTAATAGGTCAAAACCCCTATAATTATAGATTTCTTTATCATCCCGAGAAAGCTCAGGATAACAAAAATCTAATCCATTTCTTATAAGTGGGGAGATATAATCCAGGTAGGATATGTAAAATTGTACCTCTCTATCAAATCTATTTATAATCTCATCTATATACTCTCTGTTTTCAAGATAATAGGTATCAAGTTCTGAAAATACATCTGGATAAAGCCTTGATACCATATCCAATATTCTTCCCTCTACATAGTTTACCTCAACAGACTCAAGGAGCTTAACGGTATAGGTTTCTACACTGCCCTGTTTAAACTTTTCAAAGGTTTTTAATACATCTTTACTATAATCAGGTTCACCATTTCCTTCTGAGACAGTGATTTTATTACCCTTTATAAAGATATTGTATCTTATATTAGAGAGTTTTTCCTTAAGCGATCTTGTCTTCTCACATAGAGATTTAAATCTGTAAGAATCAATATATGATGAAAGATACAACCTGAAATCCAAAAACCCCTGGGAGTTTAACTTCAGGGCATTTAAGTCACCCAATAGGCCAGTAACTGCATCACAATATACCTCTACCGCTTCTCGATACCACTCCTCTTTCTGGTATTTGTGGTGTAGTTCCTCTGATTGATGGAGATATCTACGCATTGTCCGCATTTTATTGGAAAAATCATGAATAGCTTCATAGAGGGCCTTATTGAACTGGAGGTCTTTCATTACCTCATGTCTATACTTTATCGTATTTATATCTTCAAGGGGGATATAGAAGAGGTGTTTTAGATTATACTCTTTTTTCCAAGAGACAATACCACCTATAATCTGGTCAAGATTGAGATCTTTTACAAAATCTGAATCACTGATCTTGACCTTTCTTTTACTTTCTTCTTCTTTCCTGAAGAGGATACTGAAAAAAGCCATTGGGAATCCCTCATCCGCATACGATCTCTGATATCAGGTAGAAGCTATCAGCCTTTAAGCGGTTCGGGTATTCCCCAGGGGAGCTTCATCCCATCTGTATTATATCAAAATCGGAGATTATGTCAAGCTCAGTCTATGGGGTATAAAAACCTTTGGATAGGGAGTAGATAGAGGGGTATGCCCCTCTATCTATAATCCCAATACCTCTTTTGTGCTATATAGTCCAGGTTTTTGTTTTACCACAAAACGGGCTGCTGTAAGTGCACCATTTGCAAATGCCTCACGAGAGTGTGCACGGTGTGTAAGCTCTAAGCGCTCACCTGGTCCTGCAAAGATCACTGTGTGATCCCCCACTATATCCCCTGCACGTACTGCAAGTATACCAAGCTCACCCTTCTTACGCTCACCTACAAAACCGGATCGTCCATATACCCCTACATCATCCAGATTCTTTCCCCAGGCCCCTGCGATAATCTCTCCCAATTTCTTTGCAGTGCCTGATGGTGCATCCTTTTTGTGATGATGATGCATCTCTACGATTTCTGTATCATACTCGTCGCCAAGTATTCGTGCCACTATATCCACAAGTTTAAAGAGTATATTTACACCAGTTGACATATTTGGGGAAAGCACAATGGGTGCACTCTTTGAGGCATCTTCTATTACTTTTTTATCCTCATCTGATAGGCCTGTTGTCCCTATTACCATAGGTTTTTTATGCTCTTTCGCAATCTTTGCATGTTCCACAGTAGTTTCAGGATTTGTAAACTCTATTACCACATCCCCCTTATCTATTGCCTCCTCCAGTGAGGCATAAAGAGGTATATCTGTGCCATTCCAGGTCTTTACACTATCTACAACCTCTTTTCTCTCTATGCCTGCAACAAGCTCCATATCATCTGCAGCCTGAACAAGCCCCCCTATCATTTTACCCATTCTTCCCATTGCACCTGAAATAATTACTCTTATCATGTTAGCTCACCTCTAATCCATAATCTCTCATGGCCTTTTTCATTTTCTCAAGATTTGCATCATCCATAGGTGCAAGTGGTAGTCTTAGTGGTCCTGTAGGAAGACCTAACAGGCCTGCCGCTGTCTTTACAGGTATAGGATTTGTCTCATAGAACATGGCCTGTGCAAGTGGGTACATCTTGTAATACATCTCCCTTGCCTTGCCGACATTGCCTGCCTCCCACTCCTTTATCATCTGTGCCATATCTTTGGGGATTATGTTTGCAACCACAGATATTACCCCTGTACCACCTATTGAAAGTATCGGAAGTAAAAGCTGATCATCCCCTGACATGAGTTTAAACCCTTCTTTTACCTTTGATACGATCTGCACCATTTGTCCAAGGTTACCACTTGCCTCTTTTACCGCAACGATATTTGGTATCTCAGAAAGCCTTGCCACTGTGTCTGGAAGGAGGTTTATACCTGTACGAGATGGTACATTGTAAAGGATTATAGGGATATCCACCTCTTCTGCAATCTTTTTAAAGTGTAGATACATACCCTTTTGTGTAGGTTTATTGTAATAAGGTGTAATAAGTAGTGCTGCATCTGCCCCTGCCTCTCTGGCTGCCCTGGTAAGATCAAGTGCCTCAGCTGTGGAGTTGGAGCCTGTACCTGCCACTATAGGGATCCTCCCATTTGCAATCTCTACCCCCATCTTGATAAGCTCTTTGTGCTCATCATGTGTAAGTGTGGCAGATTCCCCTGTAGTACCTGCAAGGAGTATTGCATCTGTGCCGTTTTCTATGTGGAAGTTTATAAGTCTTTCCACCCCATCTCTGTCGATCTTTCCATCCTCTGTAAAAGGCGTGATCATCGCCACTATAGAACCTCTGAATTCCATAATACCGCCTCCTTATTTTTATTTACAAATTTAAGGTATCTCTTCCATTACCTTAGATACTATTTCATAGGCATCCCCTGCCCTATCCCAATCTACATATATAAGGATATCTGTTTTAATAGTCGCCATTTCCAATATATTTATCCCTGCCTCCCCCAAAGGGGTGGTGAGTTTGGATATTACACCTGGTGTATCTATAAAGTTCTGACTCTCTGTGGATATAAGACCAATATTGTCTTTCACTGTAATGGATTTCAAAAGTGGATGCTCCACTACTATAGGATGTAACATATTGTAAGACAAAGATGCACTTTCTGTCTGTACATAGATTCCTATATATTTTGTACCAACAGATACACCATATATGGCAATATTTTTCTCTGCCAGAGGGCTTATGAGTCTATCCAGTAGGCCTGGTGTGGTCATTATCTCATCACCAACTATGGTGATCATGGAGAGCTTTTCCTTATGTAGTGTTGCCCTTTTCTCAAAATAGCCCACGATCTCTGTACCTTCAACATCAAGATCCCCATGTCTAAAGTGTATCACCTTTGATCTCATTTTGGGTGTCTTAAAACGAAGTGCATTGGGATGTATCACCTTGGCACCTCTATCTGCAAGTACGCCCATCTCCTTTACCGATATCTCTTTTAAAATCTCTGCACCTTCTACCTTTCTTGGATCACCACTTAAGACCCCTTCTGCATCTGTAACAATAATAACCCAATCGGCATTCAAGAAGTTTCCAAGGGCATATGCGGTAACATCTGAACCACCTCTTCCTAAGGTAGTCACCTTTCCTTCAAGGCTTCTGCCCAAAAATCCACATACAACAGGGACAACTCCTCTCTCTATAAGGGGTTCTAAGAACTTTTCTCCTGCCTCTATGCTCTGTTTTGGAAGGATCTTTGCCCCCCATGGGGTATTATCTGTGATAATGGGGAAATCCTCTCTGTTTGGATCAAAGTACTGTGCCTCTATTCCCATAGACCTGAGGGTTGCAGCCATGATTCGTGCAGATGTAGCCTCTCCCATTGCCACGATATCAGATAGGAATGTATCATCAATACTTTCCCCTGTTGCACTCTTTGCTGTATTTAAGAGATTATCTGTTACACCTGCCATGGCAGATACAACAACTATCATCTCATCACCCTTTTTTGCCTTTTTAGCAACTGCACCTGCTGCAAGCCTTATACGCTCTGCATCACCAACACTTGTACCACCAAACTTTACTACAATCCTCACTCTATTACCTCCTTTCACTAATATGCAATATCACTACTCATCCGCATCCCTAAATCCTTACTTCCAAAGAGGGAATCCATCTACCTCAAGTTCTCTCTCTTTCCAAGGGGAAACCTATATTCCCAAGTTTTCCCTCTTTCAAGAGTGATTATCCCCAACAAATTCTCCCTCTTTCCAGAGGAGAAGCAAGAAGGACCTGGAAAGTGTACAAATAACAAAAAAGGCGACTACTATCTTAAGTAGTCGCCTTTTGATCTCTCGAAAGACCCCTAACTTAAGATAGCGCTCCACGAAAGGTCGGGTACCCCTTCCGTGACAGTTTTATGGTTATTCACCATAAACCCAGCCTTAAGGGATCGGCCATCCCTTATGACTTCGGCAGAATCACCTTTCACTCCGGGTCAAAGATGCCGTCTCGCCGGAGGTACTCATTGATTCCGCACCTCTATCTTAATACACCTATATTCAATTTTTTTTACCATAGCACAAAAATGAAAAGATGTCAAGGAGTTTAATCGTTAAAAAATCTATATGAGAGGGATAAAACAAATATTTTATTTTTCATCAAAGTCAAGGGGTCTTGGGGTATTGTAAAATATGTAATCAAGGGCACTTACTGTTCTCTTTGCCGCCATTCCATCTCCATAAGGATTTTTTGCATGTGCCATAGAATTATAATATTCTCTGGATTCTATAAGCTTTTTCACCTCATTAACAATCTTTTCTCTATTTGGGCCTACAAGTCTTACTGTACCATATGCCACTGCTTCTGGTCTTTCTGTAACTTCCCTTGTTACAAGGACTGGCTTTCCAAGGGATGGGGCTTCCTCCTGTACCCCACCTGAGTCAGTTATGATAATATATGCTCTATTCATAAGGTTTGCAAATTCTATATAATCCATTGCCTCCTTGAAGTATACAGAAGGATTATTTTCTAATACTTCCAGAACTGGAGCCCTTGCCCTGGGATTTTTATGAAGGGAAAAGACGATTTTATAATCTGGAAAAAGTCTCGATATATAATCTATTGCCCTTGCCACTTCCTTCATAGGGGGACCCCAATTCTCTCTTCTATGTTGGGTTACAAGGATTGTCTTTTCTGGATCTAATTTATTAAGATAGGGATCAGTAAAGGAAAAATCATCCTTTACCACCATAAAAAGTGCATCAATTACGCTATTTCCTGTAACAAATATCCTATCTGAGGTTGCACCTTCCTTCAATAGATTATCACGTGCACTTTTAGTTGGGGGGAAATAGTATGATGCCAGAATATCCGTTAATCTTCTATTTGCCTCTTCTGGAAATGGTTGATACATATTATAGGTTCTAAGGCCTGCTTCTATATGCCCTACAGGTACTTTATGATAAAATCCTACAAGTGTTGCCACAAAGGTAGTTGTTGTATCCCCATGCACTAAAAGCATATCAAATGAATCATCTATTACTCTATCAAGGCTTTCTATTGCCCGTGAGGAAAACTCAGAGAGGGTCTGATTTTGAACCATAAGATCAAGATCTATATCTGGCTCAATCTGGAAGAAGGAAAGCACCTGATCAAGCATCTCTCTATGCTGAGCAGTTACTATAACACAAACATTGTATCGCTCTCTATGCCTATTTAGTTCTTTTACAATGGGAGCCATCTTTATAGCTTCAGGTCTTGTCCCGAATATTACACCTATTTTCTTCATATACATATTTTAACATAATCTAAGGATATTACAAATATAAATTTACTAAAATCTAAATCTAAAAAGACTTTGAGTCTCTGAGCAATGCCTTTGCGGTCCCTTCATCTGTTATAAGGGTATCTATATAACCTCCCCTTATCGCTCCTAATAAAGGCTTTACCTTTACCTCTCCTCCTGATACACCTATTACATTTTCTACCTCTTTTATATCATCTAAATCAAGTCCTATTATTCTGCTGTCAAGCGATGTTTTGATCTTATCTCCATGAATATCATAAAATCTCCCAAGAATTTCTCCTACTGCTCCTTTTGCCTTTACCTCTTCAAGTTCCCTGTAGGTAAGAAATCCCACGCGTATAAGGGTTGACTCAGGGCTTACATCACCTATAGAAACCAATCCAATATTCGCCCTTTTTGCCATCTTAAAGATAAAGGCCACCTGTTCTTGATTCATAAGTATACGGCTTGTTTCTTTGCTATCTGTAATAGCAGGTGCATGGAGGTAGTAACTTTTCCCGCCAAATATATTGGAGATTTTACTTGCAATCTCAAAGGGATTTTCCCGTGAGCCAGGAGCAAGTCCTCCCATTATAGAGACAACTTTAAGACCTGAAATTTTTTTGGGACGAAGATATGGAATAATATAAGAAAGAGTGGAACCCCAGGCAGTTGTAAGCACCATATTATTTCTGAGAATCCTACGAAGGTATATAGCACCAGCTCTACCCAGAGAATTTTTAATCTTTTCTATAGAGCTATCCACTCTGGGAACTACCATCGCATCTTTTAAACCAAAGGCATCTTTTAAGTCTCGCTCAATCTGGAGGCAATTTGTAAGAGGATCTATTATATCAATATAAACGAGGCCCTCTTTTTTTGCCTTATTTAGAATGCGTGTCACTTTTATCCTTGATATATCAAGCATATCAGCAATTTCCTTTTGTGTTAGACCTTCAATATAATAGAGCCATGCCACTCTTACTAAAAGTTCTCGCTGATACATTTCTCTCTCCTTAACTATACAATTGTTCAAAATAAAATATTTTGTTCGCTATATAGTATATCATATTTCTTTAACAATTTCTACAAATTTTTTAAATTTTTATAATTTGACTTCTTACTCAATTATGATATAATTTTGGAAGGAGGGGAAAATGAGGAAAAATATTATAACTGTAATAATTATCCTCTGCATATTGCTATACTTTTCATCTATCGGTTTATCAGAGCCAATAAAGATTTTTGAAGGCCATTACTCTCCTATAAGCGATTTTACCATTACTTATGATAAAAATACCCTTATATCATTAGACTCTGAAGGAAAAATAAAGTTCTGGTCCCTCAATTCTTATAAAGTAATAAATGAGTTACATCTTTACAATGCACCTTATTTTCTAAGTATTGATGTCTCTCAGAGTTCAAGATATCTTGCACTCTCCGGCAGTGAAATACTATGGATATATGATGTGGTTAAAAAAAAGGTTATATCTAAACTAAATGGTGTGGAAAGTATAGGTCTCTTTATAGGAGATGATACCTTGCTCTATCTAAGGGATGGATATATAAATATGGTTACCCTGGATGATAAAGCCCTTTCCAAAAAGATAAGGTTTCCATATACTCCACCTGATTTCATATCTGTATCACCCTTAAAGAGGTTTCTCGCATTGGGAAGTAATGAATATCTTATGATTTATGATTTAGAAAGAGGGAAACTAATACGAAAGATAAAGAGAGATATATTGTCGTTTTCATTTTTAGGAGATAAAAGATTTATATTTCAGGCCAAAGATGGCATATATATAGATAATATAAATGGAAGAACCCCTGCACTTTTACCCATTAAGATACACTCTATCTCCTATATTGAGGGCTCTCCTTATAAAAAAAGATTTGTAGTGTCTACAGAAGAAAAACTCATATTATACACTATTGAAGGGGGTAAAGTAAAAGAAGAATTTTCAAAGGAGTTCGAATCTATTCAAAAATGGATATACATAAATGACAAAAAATCTGCCTTCCTGCCTGTCGGAGCAAATGAAATAGCAGTAGTTTCTACACCAGATCTATCAGCAATTGCAAACCTTGGGGGCTATTCACTTCCTGTGGATAAGGTAGAATTTTCACCATCAGGTAGATTCTTGGCATTAGGTTTTAAGGATAAAGAATCTTATATAATAAAAGTATATGATATGCAGAAGACTCAGTTATTGGAAAGTGATGTATTTTCTTCTCTTATAGATTTTGAGATATCGAAAACAGATGATCGCATAGGCATATTGAGTCCAGATTATGAGCTTTATATATATAATCTCAAGAAAAATAGTGTAGAGAAGGTGATAGAAGAAGTAAAAGAAGAATTACTGTTATTTAGAAAAAAATGGCTCTACACATTCTTTGGATATAGCAATCTGGGTATTTATAATATCGATGATGGTTCCTTTGATAATCTAAATCTAAACAGTATGCCATTTCTTCATCCTACCATCTCAAATAATGGTACCATTGCTACATTGGGAGAAGACGGAAATATCTGGGTATACATGAGAGGTAAAAAGAATGCAAAAAAGATAGAACTTCCTGATGATGTAAAAGAAAAACTTCAGGCAGAGGAGTTAGGGATAGATCTTCCCCGGGTAACATTTACAGAAAAAAGGGGCGAGATCCTCTTATCTATACCTGAAGAAAATGGATTTACCATAGAAAAAATAGAAAACTTTAAGTCAAAAAAGAAATGGAAGGCAAAAGGTCCTATTATAGGAACAATTGATGGGGGTAGATATTATCTACAAACAGTCTTTGACAAAGGAAAGACAACTCTTTTTATACTTAATCGTAATTTTAAAAAGGTAAAGGAAATAGAGATAGGTGAAGGGCTTATATCATCCTATACATATGCAAAGGGTATACTTGTTGTAGGTGATTACTGTGGAAATGTAAAGTTTATAAAAATAAAAAATATGGAAACACTTGTAGCAAAGGTGTTCAATGATGGAAACTGGATCATAATAAATGATAAAGGAGAGTTCTTTGGAAGCAAAGGTATAGATAAATATCTCTCACTTACAAAAGAGGAATTTGATAAAAGATATAAAAAAGATATAATGAAAAAATTTTTTAAATAGAAGATAATAGCTTCTCTATATATGAAATAACATCATATAGATCATTATAGTAAAAGTTTGCACCTTTTAAGTCATATTCATTGGCCTTTAGGATAAGGATAGGAATACTCGCGGCCTTTGCAGCCTGAAGATCTAGAAAACTATCTCCAATAGCAATTACTTCATCCTTTGAAACCTTCATTCTTTTTATTGCCTCATACATAGGAGATGGATCTGGTTTATAAAATCCATCCTCACGTGTCAAAATCACATCAAAGGTTAGAGAAAATTTCTTTATTATATATAAAACATTATCCTTTGTATTATTAGTAACAAGTGCCCTTTTTATACCATGTTTTTCTAAAAAGGAAAAAAGTTCATGTACACCATCCATTAATCGTGCACGATAAGTATGCTCCCTCTCTATCTCTTTTAATATTGCCTCCTTTTCCCTTCTCTCATCTGGTGGCATCTTTTCAAAATTGGAAAGAATAGAGCCCTCTTCCACTCCAAGCCTTTTCCTTACAGCCTTCCAGTCATAATCTGCATCTATAAGTGTTCCATCAAGATCAAAGATTACCCCTTTTAATCTCATTGTAAATCCTCTCTTTTCACATTTTTAAAATCTAAAAGTGATAGGCCCTTTCTAAAGAATATTATTACGAAAAAGGATGATGTTACCAAAATCTGGATCAACTGAAGTAATATCCCTGCAGCAAGTGCCTCCTCTTTTCCTATACCGTAAAGTGTTGCTATAAATACTATACTTGCCTGATATGTTCCCATACCACCTGGGGTAATAGGTATTGTAAAGGAAACAGTAGATACAGCAAAGAGCAGGAATATCTGATAAATATTAAGAGGAAAGTGTGCACCATACCGAAAAAAAACAATATTTTTGAGAAAATAAGAAAACCACAAAAGTACGGTATACATTATAGAAATAGATAATACCCTGAAGGTTAGCCCCTGATCTATCCCATCCACTATCTTTATTATATAGTCTCTTATACGCCTATATGGAAGAAAGTATACTACCCTTTTTATTATCTTTGTTTTAAGCAATACAAGGAATCCCACTATTATAACAAACAGTATTATAAGGATCAGTTTTACTCTATCATCTCTTACATAAAAGAAAAATACCAGGATCGTGAATAAAAATAGTACATTTATATCCAAAAAACGCTCTATAAACAGGGCAGAAAAGGTAGTATGTGTATCTTTATTGTAGTATTTTTTAAGATATGCCACCTTTGTAAGATCTCCAATCCGTGCAGGTAAGACCAAATTCAAAAAATCAGCTACTATAACTGTCTCAAAAGAAGGTATAATGCCTATATTCCCCGCAAGGTAGTTCCATCTTAAAGAAAGGATAGCATAACTTAGTAATATACTAAGTATTGTAGCTATAAGTGCCCAGGGTGAATACTGTGTAAATGATACATAAAATTTATGAGGATCTACCCTTTTAAAAAGATATACAAGTATTAAGAAAATAATGGAAAATTGAATAACCCTTTTTAATAAATAGATTCCCTTCTCTTTCGTCATGCATCTATTATATCACATACTAAGTACAAACTCTTTGAGTAATAAAACTGAGGGTAAAAGCATATCTTCATCTATATTAAATCTGGGGTGATGATGAGGATATATGATACCCTTTTTTTCATTTCTTATTCCTATAAAGAAATAAAGACCGGGTACTTCCTCGGAGAAAAAGGAAAAATCCTCAGAGATAGTTGTAGGATAGACCTCTTGAAAGGTAAAGTCCGAAGACGAGACAGCCTCTTTTAGTTTCTCATAGAGCCCTTTGTCATTTACCACAGGTGGAAATACCCTATCTATCTCTATTTCTGCCCTTGCTCCCCACATATCTGCAAAATCTATTACCACCTTCTTCAAAAGAGAAATTACCTCATCCCTTTTTCTATGTGACAAAGACCTTATAGTCCCTTCTATCTCCATCTCTTTAGGTATCACATTAAAGGCGGTACCTGCATGGAGCTTACCAATACTTATGACTACCTGTTCAGATATAGGGGATATACGGCGTGTAAGGTTGGAGAATATACCCTGCACCAGAGAGGTACCCATTGCAATAACATCATGAGAAAGCCAGGGGGTTGCACCATGTGCACCCCTGGCCTCTATCTTTATCGAAAATTTATCTCCCTCTGCCATTATAACTCCTTTTCTTGCACCAATAATTCTACTCGGGATAGATGAAAACAGATGATACCCTATAACCTTCTGAATCCCATAATGAGATATTATACCTTCTCTCACCATAAGCTCTGCACCCTTTCCAATCTCCTCTGCCGGCTGGAATATAAACACAATCCTATGAGTAAGGTGATCTTCCTCCTCTTTAAGCGCCCTTATAAGTCCCAGAAGTATGGCCATATGACCATCATGGCCACATGCATGCATCCTTCCTGGATAAAGAGACTTATACGGTACATCATTTTCCTCCACTACAAGGAGTGCATCCATATCAGTACGGATACCTATTATAGGGTTACCCTCTCCCAGTGTGGCTACAACCCCTGTTTTGGCCCACCCCTTCCATGGGATCCCCCAATCTGTAAGTAAAGATGTAATGTATCCTTTTGTTTCTTCCTCAGAAAAGGCAAGCTCAGGATGAGAATGAAACCATCTGCGCCATTTCACTATATCATCCATTATGAAAGGTATGCCTCCTTGATCTCTTTACTATTTAAAAGCTCCTTAGAGGGACCCTGGAATATAATCTGTCCCTTTTGTAATACATACCCCCTATCTGAGATCTCAAGGGCCTTTTTCGCATTTTGCTCAACAAGTAGTACAGTGACACCACTTTCCCTTATCCTCTGTATAACCTCAAATACCTCCTCTACAAGGATAGGGGCAAGACCCAGAGATGGCTCATCAAGCATGAGTAGTCTGGGCTTTCCCATAAGGGCACGCCCCACAGCAAGCATCTGTTGCTCTCCCCCTGAAAGGGTACCTGCAAGCTGACCTATTCTCTCATGGAGTCGTGGAAAGAGTTCGAAGACCTCTTCCATTCTCTTTTGCAGCTCTTCCTTATCATTTAGGAAATAGGCACCCATCATGAGGTTTTCCTTTACTGTCATTTTTGGAAATACCCTTCTCCCCTCAGGGACTACACTTATCCCGTTTTTAATAATCTCAGGGGTCTTTATC
>JALVIU010000192.1 GCA_027028665.1 Candidatus Atribacteria bacterium
TGCTCCTTCAACTACCACCTCTGTTTCTGAAACAGTATATACCAATTATAATGGAGAGGTAGTGGTGAATCTTCAACCAGGCACATATACCATAACAGTATCTAAAGATGGATATGGAACTGTTACACAATCCATTGTACTATACACTCTTCAAACATCAGGGGGTTCATATAATTTTTATCTTTCTGAGGAGAGTACACAGCAGTGAAAAAAATAGTATTTTTATTAATAATTTTTGTAATTTTGCCACTTTCTGCCTTTTCAGTTCCTAATTATACTATGAAATATTTTCCAAATGCTGTCTATCTTAAACAGGTGGTAAATGATACTACGCTTACTATCTATAAATCCA
This sequence comes from Candidatus Atribacteria bacterium, assembly GCA_027028665.1. Taxonomy (GTDB): domain Bacteria; phylum Atribacterota; class JALVIU01; order JALVIU01; family JALVIU01; genus JALVIU01. Next base: position 353 of record JALVIU010000192.1, read on the forward strand.
GAGAGTGGCCTGAGGATATATTTGCCAAATTGGTATATAAGGACTTCTATCAGCTCCTTAAAAGATTTAAGAGGTTCGATAAGGTAATTTATTCTGATAAAACAGAAGATAAACCAGATTATATAATTACCTGTACCATTACACAGGCAGAATATAAAGGTGGGGGTACGGATATCTTTGTAGGGGAGATAAAAGGGGCAAGTGCTTATGTAGAATTAGAGATATCATTGTATGATGTAAAACATGATACCTATCTTATAGATGACCTTTTTAAAGGAGTAGGAAGAACTGTGCGTCTTTCTTCTCATTCACATGATCCTACATGGAAATATGGGGATAAGGGATATAGAAAGAGCTCTTTAAGGGTGGCAGTATTGAATGCAATAAAGTCATTTTTGAATGAGGTGGATAAAAAACTACCCCTTGAAGGTTATATTGCAGAAATTAGAGAGACAGATAAACAGTATAAGATAGAAGATGAAATAGCTATTACCCTTGGGAGAAAAGATGGTGTTAAAAAAGGTATGCAATTTTTGGTACTTAAGATGGATGAGCTTATTACCCATCCTGTTACAGGTAGACCCCTTCAGATTACGGAGAGGATAAAAGGGATTATAGAAGTCTATGAAGTATTGGAAAATATATCATGGGCCCATATAGTTTCTCTTAAGAAGGGTGAAAAGATAAAGATAGGTGATAGAATAAGGAGATATAAAAACACCTATCCAAATGATTAAATAAATGAGGTGATAAAAGATGAAAAGAGTAATTTTTGTGGTTTTAATTCTTATTTTTATAACTTCCTTTGCATATGCATTAAATTCGCCAGAATATGATGAGCTTTTAAGGATCGGCCTTGATTATTATATGAGAGGGGATTATCCTAAGGCAATTGAACACTTTACAGATATGACCTTTGCATATCCGAAAAGCTATGAGGCATATTTTTGGTTGGGCAATTCCCTTTATGAACAGTACAAATTGGTAAAGGATGAGATGGATGTAGCAGAGAGGGATGGGCTTTTAAGACGGGCAGAGATAGCCTTTCGAAAGGCCCTGGTGCAAAATCCATATTTTGCACCTGCAAAGTATAAGTTAGGGGCTGTAGAGGAAGAGCTTGAAAAGTTGTATCCTATGCTTCCATCAAATAGAAAGATGTACACATTGGCATGGGGTAGAACAGGCCTTTCCCTTCGTGCAGACCTTATTGCTCAGGCAGTGGCAACATCTGCAAAGGGTGCCTATGCACAGTCTGCAAGGGGTGAATATAAAGAGGGGTTTGGTGCATATTTTGAACTGGAACTCTATCCAAATCAGCCAATAGATAAGATCATAGATTTTCAAGATGATATAGCAACTACATTTTTTGCAAAGGCAAAACAGTACCTTTTAGACTCTGATTGGATCGTCATAAAGATACATGTGGTTCATAAACTACTTCCAAGAAAGACCCTTGCAATATGGAGAAAGGTAAAAGATATAAGGCTGTATCAAAACAAAGAGATAAGTGCTGAGGAGTTTGCAAGGAGAATGAGATTTTATGTAGATGGAGTACTTGTAACAGAAGAGGGATACAAGGAAGAGTATGAGAAGGTAAAATCCTCTAAGTAGGATATTCCTTATTTAATCGATATATGAAGGCAAGTACCTCTGCTACTGCCTCATATAATTCAGGGGGGATGTATTCTCCTACATCTATAACTATGAGACTCTGTACAAGGTCTGGATCTTCATAGATCTGGACCTTGTGTTCTTTTGCAATCTCTATGATCTTCTCTGCAATGACCCCTTTTCCCTTTGCAATAACCTTAGGGGCCTTATCTTCCTCAGGTGAATATTTGATAGCTACTGCCTCTTTTCTCTTTTTCATATCTTTATATCGATCCCCTTTATTATTTTTTTGTACGAACTATCTACCTTATTACTTTTATCCAGTATTTTATATATTACATTTCTCAAGAGAAAATCTATATCCTCAAGGGAAGACCTTAATCTCCCTATATTTTTCTTTACAAATTCCTTTACATCTTCACCTGATGTAAAGATGGTAGCATCTATGGTTTTTTTATATATAGATAGATCTACCTTTATGGGACCGATCTTTGACATATTTAGAGAAAATTCTATTTTGTTCCCTTTTCCTTGATCTTGTTCCCTTTTCTTTTTGTATCTTAGTCTTATTTTCTGAAAGAGTAGCTCCATCTTCTCATTTATATAGGGAAATATAAGTATAAGCTCATAATCATCTCTTCTCTCTATGAGGTACCCCCCAGAGAGATCCCTTATAAGTGACTTTACTCTTTCCTTTATTACCTCTTTTTCTGTTTTATCTTTTGCATGGGAGAGCTCAGATAATACCTTTTTGAGTTCCTCTTCCCCTTTTACTATAAATTTTATATCTTTTACACTATTTTTATTTACAGGTATATTGTGTTTTATAATAGATTTTATAATTTTTATCTCTTTCTCTTCTACCTCGGGGAAGTTTTTTAAGATCTCGCTTTCTACATTCTTTTTTATGACACCTTCTCTCTTTTCTATGAGCTTTAATATAAGGATATCCCCTTTTATATCCTTTATTACCGCCTTTATGAAGTCTCCTCTTTTTAGGGCTACCTGGGATTTTGCAAGAACGGGCCCTTTTCCAAAGTTTACAATGAGGGCATCTTTTTTTACATCAATAACCCTTCCCTCAAGGACCTGCCCTGTCTTAATGAGTCTTGCGATTCCGAAGCGGTCGAGCTTCCCTATGATATTTTCTAAAACTTTGGTAGAAATATTTATATCCATAACTATATAATTTTAGCATTTATACCGATATATTACAAGAAAGAAAATAAAAAAGAGGTGAAATATGATAAGAGGTTTGTATTCTGCAGCATCTGGTATGATAGCCCAGGAAATCTTTCATGCTGCAAGAACAAACAACCTTGCAAATATTGACACAGTAGGCTTTAAAGGAGACACACCTACATTTAAGTCTTTTATTCCTTATGAGATCGTAAGGTATAGTAAAAATGAATATACCCCTATTGGAAAAATGAATATGGGGGTAAAGCCTGACGGTATATATACCGATTTTGAAGAGGGAAAGATAAGAGAGACAGGTAACCCTCTGGATCTGGCTATTCATGGTGATGGCTTTTTTGTAGTATCGTATAAAGGAGGTGAGGCCTACACAAGGGCTGGTAATTTTGTCTTATCTCAAAATGGAGAACTTGAGACTATTGATGGATTGAAGGTACAAGGAGAGAGGGGAAATATAGTAATTCAGGGTAGGAGTGTAGATATAGCAGAGGATGGGAGTATATATGTAGATGGTGAACTTGTAGATAGGTTAAGGATAGTAGATTTCCCTGATAAGATAAATTTGCAAAAGATGGGTTATAATCTTTTTACCTATAATGGTACTGGTACCCCTCAGGTCCCTGAAAACTTTTCTGTAAAACAGGGTGCATTAGAATATCCTAATGTAAATGTAGTAAAGGAAATGGTAAATATATTAGAGGCAACTCGGATATATGAAACGAACCAAAGGGTACTAAGGATGCAAGATGAAACCTTAAGTAGAGCTATTTCAGAATTGGGTAGGGTAGGGTAGAGGCTGGACTGCTTGACAGAGGCCGCAGGACTACTGACCGATTGAGGTAGTCCGTTCCTACTCAATTCCTCTTTAGTTTTTTGTATTATTTTACTTCGTCCAAGGAGGTAGTGTGCTATGATGAGATCTCTTTGGAGTGCTGCATCTGGTATGTTGAGTCAGCAACTCCATATAAATACCATCTCAAATAATATAGCAAATGTCAATACAAGTGGTTTTAAAAAAAACAGGGTAGATTTTGAGGATCTTATGTACCAGACTATGAAAAGGGCAGGCACCCCTGTGTCAGGTGGTACACAGATCCCGGTAAATACAGAGATAGGTCTTGGAGTAAAGGTAGCAGCCACCCCGAAGATCTTTACCCAGGGGGATTTCTTAAGGACAGGAAATCCATTGGATCTGGTAATTGAAGGCGATGGATTTTTTCAGGTAGCGCTTCCTGATGGTACCACTGCAT
>JALVIU010000193.1 GCA_027028665.1 Candidatus Atribacteria bacterium
AATCACAGGATACGATCTCTCCATCTATCTTTTTTGCAAGCTTTATACCTATATCTGTTTTTCCAGATGCAGTTGGTCCTAAGATCGCAATGATATTTTTCATATCTATCAAAAAATAGGTTTTCCCCTAAATGTCCAACCAAGAAGTTCTGTAATCTCTACAAAGATTCTATCCCCTATATGGAAATCTCCCTCCACAATTACTATCTTATTATTTTTGCTCCTTCCCTGAAATTCTTTATCACTTTTTGCCCTTGCAGGTTTCCCTTCTATCAAAACCTCCATCCTTTTTCCCACATATGTCTTATTTATCTCCTCTGTAATCTTGTTTTGTAATGCAATTAACTCTTTTATCCTTCTCTTTTTTATATCTTCTGGTATTTTATCTCGAAAATTATAAGAGGCTGTACCCTTTCTATCTGAATAGATAAAGGTAAAGGCAGAATCAAATCTTATCTTTTCAAATAGATCCAATGTATCTTTGAAATTCTCTTCACTTTCACCAGGGAAGCCTACCATTACATCCGTACTTAAACTTACACCAGGGATTTTTTCCTTTATCTTTTGTGCAAGTTCTATATATCTTTCCCTGCTGTAGCCCCTATTCATCCTCTTTAGTACCTTATTTGACCCTGACTGAACAGGTAAGTGTATATAGCGGGTAATATTTTTAAATTTCGAGATCACATCTATGAGCTTATCATTAAAGTCCTTTGGATGAGATGTAATAAAATTTATCCATATATCTGGATATCTGGATGCCACCTCTTCCAGAAGACCTGTAAAATCTATATCCCTCTTTAGATCATGTCCATAAGAATTTACATTTTGTCCAAGTAAAGTAACCTCTTTATATCCTTCCTTTACTATATTATCTACCTCTTTCAATATATCCTCTGGGCTTCTACTTATTTCTCTTCCTCTGGTATAGGGAACAATACAATATGTACAGAAATTATTGCACCCTCTTATAATGGTAACCCAGGCATTTACTCCTGTTTCTCTATATATAGGAAGGCCTTGAGGAAAATCTTTGAACTCTTCTTCTACAAAGTCCCTTCTATTTCCTTCTGATTTTACCTCACTTACTACTTCTCCTATTTTATATAGATTGGATGTTCCTATCACAAAATCCACCGTGGGTTTATCCTTAAGTAGCCTATCTTTATCTACCTGGGCCATACATCCTCCAACCCCTATTATAAAGTGCCTTTTTTGCCTCTTTATATGTTCGAGCTTTCCTATAATGCTATATACCTTATTTTTTACTTTACCCCTTACAAAGCATGTATTTACAAATACAAGGTCTACATCTTCTGGCTTTCCTTCCCATAAAATTTCATATCCTAATTCCTTATTTAATATACCTGCTATATATTCTGAATCATTTTTATTCATTTGACATCCAAGTGTAATAATTAAAGCCTTATTGTTACTTATAAAAAATCACCTCCTACAAAAAAAGCCTACCTTTATTACAAAGGTAGGCTTAAGTATTGTCCTATAATTATCTACTTGGTCTTACGATGAGTTTGATTGCTGTTCTTTCTTCCCCATCAATCTCTACATCTGTAAATGCAGGAATGCATACGAGATCGATGCCACTTGGTGCTACAAAACCACGTGCTATAGCTACAGCTTTTACTGCCTGATTAAGAGCCCCTGCTCCAATTGCCTGAAGCTCTGCGGAACCTTTTTCTCTTAAAACGCCTGCAAGTGCACCTGCTACTGCATTAGGGTTAGATTTTGAAGAAACTTTTAAGACTTCCATTTAATACCTCCTTAGTTACTTTAATTTTTACTATCATAAATTAAGAAATGTTTAAACGATCTTTCCTTGTGGCTTCCTCTTCCCCCCTTTTCTCTTTTTAATTTTTACCTTACATACTCTATAAAGCGCTTCTCCCTTATCACTAATACTTTTATCTGTCCGGGAAATTGAATATTCTCTTCAATTTCTTGAGAAATTTTTCTTGCCATGTTAAGGGCAGTATCATCATCTATATCCTCAGGATCTACGATTACTCTTATCTCTCTTCCTGCTTGAATTGCATAAGCCTTTTCTACCCCACTATGGGATATAGCAATATTCTCTAAATTTTGAAGTCTCTTTATATAATTTTCTATGGACTCTCTTCTTGCGCCAGGTCTTGCCGCAGAGATAGCATCTGCAATCTGGACAAGTATTGCCTCAATTGTCATGGGCTCCTCTTCTCCATGATGTGCTGCTATTGCATTTACTACCTCTTTAGATTCACCACAACTTTTTGCAAATTCTGCACCTATTAAAGCATGTGCACCTTCTTTCTCTTGACCTAACGCCTTTCCAATATCATGTAAAAGTCCTGCCCTTTTAGCAAGATCTACATTTAGTCCCAATTCTTCTGCCATAATTCTAGCAAAGTATGCAACTTCTCTTGAATGTGCAAGTACATTTTGACCATAGCTGGTTCTATATCTTAATCTTCCTAAAAGATCTATAAGCTTCGGATGGACCTTTTTCAATCCAAGTTCAAATATTGCCTTTTCGCCTTCTTCTTTTATCTTTTCTTTTACCTCTCTCTCTGCCTTCGATACTACTTCTTCTATTCTGGCAGGCTGGATCCTACCGTCTGCTATAAGTCTTTCAAGGGCAATCCTTGCAATTTCTCTTCTAATAGGATCATGGCTCGATAAGGTTACAACATCAGGGTTATCGTCTACTAATAGATCTACACCCGTTCTAAATTCAAATGCCCGTATATTTCTTCCCTCTCTCCCTATAATTCTACCCTTCATATCTTCATTGGGAAGATCTACTGTACTTATAGTATTTTCAACAGTATAATCTGCTACATATCTCTGGATAGCAGTTACAATAATTTCTTTTGCCTTTTTATCGGCCTCCCTTTTTGCTTCATTAACCTTATCATTTATCATTTGAGCTGTTTCATGGACTATTTCCTCTTCTACTTTTCTTAAGAGTTCTTCTTTGGCTTCTTCTTTTGTAAGACCTGTAATCCTGTATAGTTCTTCCTTTTCTTGTTCTATTAATTTCTCTAATTCCTCGCTTTTTTCTTTTAATTTTTTTTCTTTTTCTATAAGATCCTTTTCTTTTTTATCAAAGTTTTCAAGTCTTTTTTCAAAACTTGCTTCTCTCTTCTGAAGCAGATGTTCCATCCTATGTATTTCATTTAAGGTATGTCTATTCTTTCTTTCTAACTCTTCTTTTAACTTTAATTCTTTTGTTTTAAATTCTATTTCTAAATTTTTTCTTAATATTTCTGCTTCTTTTTCTGCATTTTTAATAATATTCTCTGCTTCTTTTTTAACCTTTTTAATTTTGGTTGTTTCTATTTGTGTAGAAAGAAAATAGCCCACTAATACTCCTATGATTAGTGAAATAATTCCTATAACAATAAAGATCCTCATCACCTCCTATATTCAATTTTCAGGGTACGGGTTGAGCTAATTTTATTTTATAACTTTTCTTCTTATAAGTCAAGTATTTTTACTTTTGTGTTTCCCACATCTTTTCTTTTATCTTTTTAAGGATTTCATTTTTTATATCAGGATTTTGCTTTAAAAAGAGTCTTGCTGCATCTTTTCCTTGGCCAAATTTTATATCACCATAAGAAAACCAACTACCGGATTTATCTATAATTCCATACTTTACACCTAAATTAAGGATTTCTGCATCTTTGGATATACCTTCTCCATATATAATCTCGAGCTCTCCTTCTTTAAAGGGTGGAGCTACTTTATTTTTTACCACTTTTACCTTTGCTACATTTCCTAAAAGTTCATCTCCCTTTTTAATATTTTCTCTCCTCCTTATATCTATCCTTATACTTGCATAAAATTTTAGAGCCCGTCCGCCAGTAGTGGTTTCAGGATTGCCATAATATACACCAATTTTCTCTCTTATTTGATTTATAAATATTATTATAGACTTAGATTTACTTACAGCCCCTGTAAGTTTTCTAAGTGCTTGAGACATAAGTCTTGCCTGAAGTCCCATAAAGGAATCTCCCATATTTCCCTCTATTTCATCCTTTGGCACAAGAGCTGCTACCGAATCAATGACAACTACATCAACAGCCCCACTTCTTACTAATAGTTCTGCAATTTCTAACGCTTGTTCCCCTGTATCAGGTTGAGATATGAGAAGATTATTTAAATCTACCCCTATTTTCTGAGCATAATTGGGATCAAGAGCATGTTCTGCATCAATAAAAGCAGCAATTCCATTATTCTTCTGTGCCTCTGCAATAATATGAAGGGCGAGAGTTGTCTTTCCTGAGCTCTCTGGTCCAAATATCTCTACGATTCGCCCACGGGGAAGCCCACCTACTCCAAGTGCTCTATCTAGTATAAGACTGCCCGTAGAAATTGTTTCTAATTCGAGATCAG
>JALVIU010000194.1 GCA_027028665.1 Candidatus Atribacteria bacterium
GTTATGCACTATATCCTTATATGACTGTTCTTGAAAATATTATATTTCCACTTAAGCTTCAGAAGAAATACTCATACAAAGAAATGGTAGAACGAGCACAGAGAGTGGCAAGATTGGTGCAAATTGAGGAATACATGGATAGGAAACCAGGACAGCTTTCAGGGGGACAACAACAGCGTGTAGCACTTTGTCGTGCACTTGTAAAAGAACCAGATGTACTTCTTCTGGATGAACCCTTATCTAATCTGGATGCAAAACTCAGAATAAATATGAGAGGAGAGCTAAAAAGACTTCAGAAAGAACTTGGTATTACAACTATTTTGGTTACACATGATCAGGTTGAGGCAATGACTATGGCAGATCGTGTAGCAGTAATGAATAAAGGGGTACTTAGGCAATACAGCACTCCAGATGACCTCTATAATAGACCAAAGGATACCTTTGTAGCAGGGTTTATAGGAAGTCCTCCTATGAACTTTTTGGATGCAGTACTTACAAATAAAGGGGTAAGGGTGTTAGATAGCTATGATATTCCTATTTCACAGGAGTTATCATCTATTATCAATAAAGGGAGAGAACTTATTCTCGGTATAAGGCCAGAGGATATAGATATAGGAAAGGGAATAGAGGCAGATGTATATATTGTGGAACCCCTTGGAAAAGAATCTTTGCTTACACTTAGAAAGGGAGAGTATATATTTAGGGCACTTACTCTGGAGAAAGAGGCTTATAAGATGGGGGATAAAATAAAATTTAGTTTTCCTTCAGAAAAATTACACCTCTTTTATAAAGATACTGGTGAAAGGGTGGATTAATCCACCCTTTCACCAGTCCATATATCAATTTACCTATATTCTTTTACATTATTGCCTTCTTTGATATCCATAATTTTTTTAAAATGAGCTATAAAATATCTTGATTCTAAACCATTTTTTACAGTTTTTATGTTTAAACTCGAGATGTTAAAATATGTTGTTGTTTAGAAAAATACCTTTTGTTTTGTAATGGAAATTTTTTCGAAAAAGATATTGACAAATCTTGATTTGTCTTATATTATTTTTATAAATAATAAATTTTCTTAGTTACTGGCGAAAAAATAACTAAAAATTTTGGTCCAGAAAAGGAGGAAAAGGAAAATGGAGGTAGTTGAGGCACTCTGGCAGGAAAATCCAGAACTTAAGGAGATGCTCTCTACATCTTCTGATGTAGAGGATGCCAGAGGTAAGCTTTTTCAATTTTCTAAGGAGATGGAATGGAAGTACAGAAGTGGAGAGATGGATGTACCAAAATTGGACTATGCACAGGCTCTTGAAGCACTTAAGGTATTTAACAACATCATTTCCCCAAGAAATGAAAGGCTTGCAGGATTCAGCACAGTAGAGTATCTTATGAACCTTGCAAAAGGCAAAGAAGAGGGTATTGGTGTAGGTTTTGTAGAAGAGATTCTCCATCTTTTAAGGGCAATAAAGGGGAAATCAGGTATGGCAGAAGGTTGGCTTGGCCCCGCCCTTGAAGCAGATGGAATAAAGATGATAGATTTCAGTAAGATAAAAGGAAAGGCTGCAGGAATTGCACGTTCTGATTATCTTGATAAGGTATATGAGAAGATAGAAGGATATATAAAACGTTATCCTGTGGGTCTTGATCCAGAACTTATTGAGGAAAGAAAGAAAAACAAAGAGAAGATCCTTAGCTATTTTGGAGGCAAACCAGAGGATTGGGATGATCCTGCATGGCATCTCAAACATATTATAAAGGATAGAGAAGGTCTGGAGCACCTTAAGAACCTGGTACCTCTTACAGAAGAGGATGTTAAGGCAATAGAAATTGCTGTAGATAACTACATTCCATTTGGTATTACTCCATATTACCTTTCCCTTTTTGATTTTAACCGCGCAGATAGAAAGTATGACTATCAGGTAAGGTCACAGGTTATTCCCCCTATGTACTACGTAGAAAAGATGCTTGAACATAGGGATGATAGGGAATACTACTTTGACTTTATGGGAGAACATGATACATCACCTGAAGAGCTTGTAACAAGAAGATACGCCATGATCGCCATCCTGAAGGCATATGATACCTGCCCCCAGATCTGTGTATACTGTCAGAGAAACTGGGAGATTACAGGTCCTATGATGAAGGAAGGAATGCCTGCAAAGTCTGTACTTGATAGGGCACTTGACTGGTTTGAAAAACATCCCACTATGAGGGAGGTGCTTGTGACAGGTGGTGATCCCCTTGCTCTGGGAGATGGTATGATCAAGTACATTATGGATAGATTTGCCAAGATGGACCATATTATCAGCATAAGATGGGGAAGTCGTACCCCTGTAACACTCCCTATGAGGGTTACAAAGGATCTTGCAAAACTCCTTGGAAGCTATGTAGAGCCTGGTAAGAGAAATGTTTGTGTGGTAACACATATCGAAAGTGCAGCTGAAATTACCCCAGAGCTTACAGATGCAGTAACAAGGTTGAGAAATGAAGGGATCTATGTATATAATCAACTCGTTTATACTCTTGAGACAAGCAGAAGATTCCAGAATGTATCTACAAGAATCGCACTTAAAAAGGCAGGCGTTGATCCCTATTATACATTTTATCCTAAAGGAAAGCAGGAAACCAAAGATTACCTTGTACCTGTTGCAAGGCTCTGGCAGGAGAGAAAAGAAGAGGCAAGACTCCTCCCAGGACAATTTAGGACAGATGAACCTGTATTTAATGTACCAAGATTGGGTAAAAATCATATAAGAGCATGGCAGGATAGGGAACTTATAGGATTTGACAAAGATGGTGCCCGTATTTATCTCTGGCATCCATGGGAAAAGGGAATTGCCAGAGTGGAGCCATATATCTATAAAGATGTGCCAATTCATAACTATCTTGAAGAACTCAAAGCAAGAGGCGAAAACTTAGAAGAATATAAGACTATTTGGTATTACTATTAGTAAGAATAATTTCCCTGTAGTTTTCTCTATAGGGGATGAAAAAGATGTATTAGATGAGGGGGGGAAAATACTTTATGGAGGTGAGTGAAGTAATGAGGAGAATGAAGGTTTTGAGTCTTGTTTTAGTTTTTGCTATGGTATTTAGTTTTGCTGTAAGTTTTGATAATGTAGCACTTGCAAAATCCACCGTCTGGATCTACACAGGTTCTGGTCCAGGTAGTGTATACTTTGCTATTGGTTCCATGCTTGCAAAGGTAATCAATAAAAAGAGTGACAAGATCTCTGCAAGGGGTGTAACAAGTGGTGCATCTGTGGCAAACTGCCGTGCTATTGGCAAAGGTGAGGCACAGGTAGCAATTGCACAAAATGATGTAACATACTATGCATGGAATGGTATAGCACAGTTTAAGGGAAAACCTGTAAAGGATTTAAGGGGTATTGCAACCTTATATCCAGAGCCAGTTCAGCTTGTTGTAAAGGCAAATAGTAATATAAAGACCTTAAAGGACCTTGCAGGTAAGAAGGTGGTAGTAGGTGCAGCAGGTAGTGGTACTGCACAGACTGCAGAGAAGGTGCTTAAGGCTGCAGGTGTATGGGATAAGGTAGATAGAATCTATCAGACATTCTCAGAGGCTGCACAGAGCCTGGTACTTGGTCAGATCGATGCAAACTTCACAGTTATTGCATTTCCTGCACCAGCTGTAAACCAGATTGCTGTAAGGGTACCTGTACGTCTTATTCCTATTCCAGATGATGTTATACAGAAACTCCACAATGAGGGTTGCCCATTCTATGTAAAGGTTGTTATTCCAAAGGGCACATATAATGGTATGGGAGAAGATGTACAGACCATTGCTGTAAAATCCACACTTATAATCGATAAGGATGTACCTGATGATGTAGCATATGAGATCACAAAGGTACTCTTTGAAAATATTAATGACCTTGCAAAGGCACATCAGGTAGCAAAGCAAATCAATATAAAAGGTGCATTTGAAGGACTTATGGTCCCATTACATCCTGGTGCAATTAAATACTACGAAGAAAAAGGTATTAAGGTTCCTGACAACTTAAAACCATAAGTGAAAAAAGGGGTACTATCAAGAAATATATATCTTATTATAGTAATAGTCTTAGTATCTGTATGGCCTATTAATACCCTTGTTATAGAAACGGTGGAAGGGACACACTGGTGTCCCTTCCCTTCTACTATCCGACTTGAGATCTCCTATACTCATAGTGTCTCACTTACCAAGGTGCAAGATATCTATGAAGTTACAGGAAAAGGTTTATATGCAAAAGAGGAAAGGTGGCAATCTTCCCTTGCAGGACAACCCTTAGATTATCAAAAGAGTAAGGGAGGATTTTTTATAAAAGAGATGAATACATTTTTGGGTAAAGAATGGAGATATTGGTT
>JALVIU010000195.1 GCA_027028665.1 Candidatus Atribacteria bacterium
ATCTATCTTTACTTTTTGTAAGGAAAGATAATCCGTTGTAAATAAAAATAAGGCCCCTCTATAAAGCAAAAAACCAAATAATATATAAAAGAATATGATTCTTTTCCAATTTACCCTATCTCTTTTATATTTCTTTTTCAATCTCCATAACCCAGTATTTCTACTTCTCTCGTAAGTTTTATACCTGTTTCACTTTTTACTTTTTCTTCTATATAAATTATAAGTTCCTCTATATCTTTCGCCCGGGCATTCCCAATATTTTCAATAAAATTTGCATGGATCATGGAAACCATTGCACCACCTATTCTCATGCCCTTTAACCCTGCTTTTTCTATAAGTCTTCCTGCATAATCCCCTTTGGGATTTTTAAAGATTGAACCTGCTGTCTTTGCTCCTACAGGCTGAGTATTCTTCCGTATTCTTTCATATTCCCTCATTTTATCTTTTATTTTAGATAAAGGGGCTTTTGAAACAATTCTAAATTTAGCAGAGACTATGATTTTTTCTCTTTGTTTTCGAAAGATGCTTGTCCTATAAGAAAATTTCAGCTGGTCTGGAAGATATTTTTTTACCTTTTTATCCATATCAACCACCAAAACTTCTTCCAGGTGATCAGATATATTGCTTCCAAATGCACCTGCGTTCATAACAACTGCTCCACCAATACTCCCCGGGATACCCCACGCAAACTCAAACCCTGAAATACCATTTTCCATTGCCAACTTAGAGAAAAAAGGAAGGGATAATCCTGCACCAGTGATTATAGTCTCATCTGCAAATTCATAATTATCCAATCCACCTCTTAAAGAAACAACTATGCCACTTATCCCTCCATCTCTTATAAGAAGATTTGTTCCTCTTCCCAAAATTGTAAGGGGTATTCCCTCATCCTTTGCAAATTCTACTATAGTAACTATATCTTCTATATCTTTTGGATATAGAAGAATATCCGCACTCCCACCTACCCCAAAGGAAGTCAATCTGGCAAGTGGTGTATCCAGCAAGATATTACCCTTAAAGTATCTCTTTAACCTTCCTATATCAATAGGCAAGTAAGACGCTCTCTTTAAGTAGGTTAGCAAACCTTACACCCTCTTCCCATATATCCCCTGCACCCATAAAAAGCACTATATCTCCTGGCTCTACTGTATCTATAAGCAAGTTAGGTATTTCACCCTTATCGGGTACATAAAAGGCAGTACGATAGGAAGTATCTCTTACCATCTCTTCATATATTAGCCTTGATGAAACACCATGTATGGGTTCCTCGCCTGCAGGATATATCTCTGTAAGAAATACCATATCGGCTTCTCTTAGTGATTTTGCAAACTTCTTTCTAAGATAATGAGTTCTTGTATATCTATGTGGCTGAAACACTACTATTACTCTCCCAGCTCTATGTGCCCATCCAATTTTTGCTGTTCTTATTGTAGTGGCAACTTCTGTAGGATGATGAGCATAATCATCTATCACCAGAAATTCATCATTCTTGTACAAAGTCTGAAATCTTCTGGATGCCCCCCTAAAATCTTTAAGGACCTCTACAATCCTTTCAAATTCTATTCCTACATTCATACTTATCCCTATCGCTGCAAGAGCATTGTATACATTGTGTATACCTGGGACTTTAAGGTTTAGTAGGCCTACATATTCATTATTTATATAGACACGCGATGAAGATGTGAATTCATTAATCTTATCTACAATTGCATATATATCTCCTTTATTTTTTAATCCATATGTGATAACTCTTCCGTTGAAATTATCAATTATATCCATTACATTTTCATTATCCTCACAAACTACTATCCCACCCTGAGGAGAAACCTGTTCTAAAAATTTTGAAAAGGCTTTCTTTATATTTTCCAAATTTTTATAATAATCCAGATGATCATCTTCTATATTTGTAATGACTGCCATATATGGAAAAAGTTTAAGCAGTGACCCATCACTTTCATCTCCCTCTGCTACCAGGTATTCTCCCTTCCCAAGCTTTGCATTTCCTCCTATATCATTTAGCTCTCCTCCGATCAGCACAGTGGGGTCAAAACCTGTTTTTTCAAGGATAAGAGAAATCATAGAAGTAGTAGTGGTTTTTCCATGGGATCCTGAAATTACTATACCCTTTTTGTTCTGCATAAGAATATTTAACATTTCTGCCCGCTGAATTATAGGAATATTAGCCTTCTTTGCTTCTCTTACCTCGGCATTATCGGGAGGAATAGCAGAAGAAACCACAACAAGGCCTGTATTTTTTATATTAAAACCATTATGACCTTCAGAAATAATTGCACCTTTTCTTTTTAGCTTCTTAGCAAATCCATTTAACTTAATATCTGAACCACTCACCTTACATCCCATATCAAGAAGAACTGCAGCAATTGCACTCATGCCTGCGCCACCAATACCTATAAAATGTGTAAATTTAGAGCGGCACCATTTAATGTAATTAGATGTATTCATCTATTATTTCCCCTTTCCACTCTTTAATTCTATTATGAATCTGGCTATTTTTCCCGCAGAATCTTTAAATAGATATTTAAATGTACTAAATCGAAAAGATTTCAATTTTTTTCGATTTCTTAAAATATTATAAATCTCTTTCCACAATAAATCAACAGTTAATTTTTCATCTTCAATTAAAACTGCATCCCCCCTCCTTACAAGCAAAGAGGCATTCAGAGCTTGATGACCTTTCTTAGAAAAAGGATAAGGAATCAAAATAGCAGGAAGTCCAAAAAAGGCAATCTCTGAAACGGTAAGGGCACCTGCCCGAGAAATAACAAGCACAGCTTTTTTATAAAATTCTTCCATCTGGTCTACATATTTGTATACCTTAAGTAAACTTTCATCCTCAAATTTTGCAAATCTTTCATAATCCTCTCTGCCTGTGATGAGGATAAACTTATATCCAAAGGATATATTGAATTTCTTTATATAATCTACCACCCCTACAATACTTTCACTTATCTTTCTTGCCCCCAAACTCCCTCCAAATACCAATATCTCATTTCTTTTCTTACATAATACACCATCTCCTTTAAATCTTAATGGATTCCCTGTAATTCTTATTCTATCCTTAAATTTTATATAATGGGAGGAGCCTTCGTATCCAAAAAAAATCTTTTCTACCCTCCCCTGAAGTATTCTTGTTGCAACACCTGGCATTACATTTTGTTCTTGCAAAAAGGTAGGCTTACCAAACAAGGAAGCCCAAAAAATCATCGGGAAAGAGATGTAACTGCCCAAGCCCAATACAAAGTCAGGCCTATAAAGAAGAAAAATAAAAAGTGATTGAAAAAATCCTATAACAAATCCAAAACCACTACTCCTTATATTGAGGCCTGTAAATGAAAGCCCCTCTTTTTTATAAATCTGCCTCTCCATATCCCTACTTCTTCCTATAAAAAAGAGCTCCAGACCTGGATACAACTCTTTCATTCTCTTTCCAATAGCAATTCCCGGATATATATGTCCCCCTGTACCCCCTGCTACAATCATACCCCTCATTATCGTGTAAGCTCCCTATATCGAGAGATGTTCAGAAGTACTCCCATGGAAAATAGGGTGAAAAGTAATGATGTACCTCCATAGCTAACAAAGGGTAAATTTAGACCTGTAACAGGAAAAACTTTTACATTTACCCCTACATTTATGAAAAAATCAATAGCTATCTTCGAAATTATGCCAAATGCAAGAAGAGATCCATACCTATCTTTAATAGATATAGATATTTTTATGCCTTTTATAATAAGGATAAAAAACATTAAAAACAGAAATGCAACACCCAAAAAACCAAGTTCTTCCCCTATTATAGAAAATATAAAATCTGTGTGTGCACCTGGAACATAAAAGAACTTCTGCTTACTTGCCCCAAGACCTAATCCAAAAATTCCACCTGAGCCCAAAGCGATAAGTGCTTGAATAATATGAAACCCTCTACCAAGAGGCTCTTTCCACGGATCTAAAAATGTAAGAATTCTGTCCAATCTATACTTTTCACTAAATATAAACCAAACTACTACAGGAATAGAAATCATTGTTAATAAAAAGAGGTGTAAAATATTTGCGCCTCCTACCAAAATTATAATGCCAGAAATAATTCCAGCAGATAAAGCTGTACCCATATCTGGCTCAAGGAGTATGAGGAAAAAGACAATACCTATCACCATAAGCAATGGTAAAAGTCCACTTACAAAGTTCTTTATATTCTTCTCCTCTCTATCCATATAATCAGCTATGTAAAATACAAGTGTCAACCTTGCAAACTCAGAGGGTTGAAAGGATAAAAATCCCAACCTTATCCATCTTCTTGATCCACCCACTACTTT
>JALVIU010000196.1 GCA_027028665.1 Candidatus Atribacteria bacterium
AAGATATGCCTTTGCCTTATTTATATAGTATTGTGCCACTAAGAACCCAAATTTCCTGGAACCAGAGTGTATGGTAATATATCTATTACCATCACCATCTTCTTCAATCTCTATAAAGTGATTTCCTCCCCCCAATGTCCCTAACAACCTTAATACATAATCAAGATCCAGTCCTAATCTATTCACTACATCTGTTATCTCTTCCTTTAACTCCTTTGGGATAGATAGTGTATACTTTTCATGTATATTGGAACTTAGTGGAATATGTGCCCTTATATGTTTATCCAATGCCTTAAAATCTATATCAACCTTCCCTATATTGTATGTAAGTACACCACAGCCAATATCTGTACCAATAATAGTAGGCACTATATATTCATTGAGCCTTGCTGTAAATCCCACCACAGAACCCTTTCCATAATGTACATCAGGCATAATACGTGGATGGGTTCCCTTTGATACAATAGAATTGACATATGTATATATCTGAGATAGTGCAGCCTGTTCTATATTATCTGTAAAGATCTTACACTCTTCATATTTACCTTTTATAATTAGCATGGTTTATCTCCTTTCCCATATTAAAATAATATTGATAAGACCTCTTATAATTCTGAAGTTGCTATAAACTTAGCTTTCAATTGATTCCAATTTCTTATAGTAAAAAGATAAACTGAAGAAAAGAAGTTTTCTTTTTTCTCAATATGCTTTACTATTAAAGTATTATATCATATATAAAATATTATATCATATACTTTAATAAGACTAGGAGATGAAGAGTTACTTCACTAAGCTAAACTTAGACAGAATAACCCTTGTAGATATTAAATATTTAGGATTGCTTTTTCCTTTTCAGTTAGAAAGAGGGAAATAAGAGAAGTTAAAATAGAAAAAGATTTCATTTGTTTTTTCTATTTTAACTCCAAAAAATGGAAGAAAAAAATTATAAAAATAGTATTTATGATCTATAAGGAGGTTCTAGTGGGATATATTTCAATCGAAAATCAAGTTATCACTGCCACTTTATTTCATTCATTGACACTCCTTCTTAAATGGGTTATAATTGCTAATAAATATATTGAGGAGGACTTTTTATGAAAAAACTTTTATTTTTTTCTATTTTGGTTATTGTTTTTGCTCTGGCAGTTGGGAGTGGGGTTTCTTTTGCAGGTAGAAATATATCAACTACAGAGTATGAATTGGTGCCTTTTACCCCACCTGGTTTAAATATTCACATTGTTTATCCAAAGGGATGGGAAGTAGTAAAGTCTAATCCTGAAAAGGGACTATTATTTAAGGCCCAGAGTCCTGAGGAATATCTTTTTGAAATCTATAGGGATAAAGCAAAACCTGATGAGACTTTAGATGCATACACAGAGTATCAAAAGAATTGGCTCAAGGAACACTATGATAACTATACAGAAGTCTCTTTTGAAAAAGAAAAGACCATAGGAAAATACACAGGAAATATAAATAGGTACACATACACCTATAAGGATGCACCCTATGAGGTAGTAGAGTTTTACTTTGAAGATCAGAAGAGAAATTTTTATATTGTACTATTAGATGTCCCAAAAGGGGAGCTTGATGATGTGTTGCCTTTATTTGAGAAACTTGTAGCTGGTATAGAGATACCTCAAGCAGAGCATCCGCGTGTAACCCTTACAAAATTTGTATCCCCAGATAGTGATTTCCTTATTAAATATCCATCTACCTGGAAAGTAGTACCCCCTAAAGAAGATATGGTATTTAGTGTAACAGATGGTAAGGGGGTCTATGTTCATGTGTTAGTACATAAGCTTCCTATCGATATGGACCTTGAAGGGTATGTAAAATCATCGGGTAAGTGGCTTAAGGAAAACTTACAGGATTATGAAGAGGAGTCCCTTAAAGAATACAAAAATAATAGAAATCTTATGGGATATGTAAGGTCATATGCCTATACAGAAAATGGTAAAACTCAATATGTATTGGAGTACTATTTTATATATAAATTAGAGGATATGAACAAAGGTTTTACTCTGGTTTTTATGATGCCTGAAGGTCTTGATGAGGATTATGTAAAGACCTTAAGAAAATTACAAAAGGAGATACTTAATAGTTTTTCCCTTATTTACGGATAATAATAATTTATACAAAATTAGGATCGGAGGGGAGATATGGATAAAAGTATCCATATCTCCCCTTTCTTTTTTATTTTTCCGTTGACTTGACCTATTAGTGTGATATAATTCATTATATATACTATGTAAAGGAGGAGATTCATGTCTTCGATAGTAAGCGAAAAAGAGATAAAACATATTGCAAATCTTGCAAGATTATACCTTGAGGATAAGGATATAGAAAAATTTAAGAATGAATTAGATGATATCTTGGTATATTTTAAGAAACTTCAGGAATTGGATACAGAAGGTGTAGAACCTACTGCCCATGCGGTTTCTATATCTCTTCCTAAAAGAGAGGATAAAGTAGGTGAGTCTATAAAGAGAGAGAAGATTCTGGACCATGCACCACTTTCAAAAAATGGATTTTTTGTTGTAGATAAGGTATTTTGAGGAGGAATTATGAGATACGAAACACTTACTTTGGCCCAATTACACAATCTTATTATAGATAAAAAGCTTTCCATTAGAGAGCTTTTGGATTATAGTTTTTCCAATATTGAGAAATATGAAGAGAATATAAATGCATTTATTTCTTTATATAAAGAGGAAAGTTATAAAAAGGCAGATGAGCTTCAAAAAGGATTAGATGATTCTAAGTCTTTAGTTTATGGGATCCCTGTAGCTATTAAAGATAATATGGTGATAGATGGTAAAGAAACCACCTGTGCATCGAAGATCCTAAAGGGTTTTATTCCTCCATATACTGCTACTTCTGTTAAAAGACTCCAGGATGCAGGTGCAATAATAATAGGAAAGGCCAATATGGATGAATTTGCCATGGGTTCCTCTACGGAAAATTCTGCCTTTGGCCCTACAAAAAACCCCTGGGATCTGGAGAGGGTTCCAGGTGGTTCAAGTGGCGGTTCTGCCGCCTCTGTTGCTTCAGGAGAAGCAATATTTTCTCTGGGATCTGATACGGGAGGTTCTATTAGACAGCCTGCTTCTCTTACAGGCACGGTGGGTTTAAAACCTACGTATGGAAGGGTTTCTCGATATGGACTTATAGCTTTTGCATCAAGCCTTGACCAGATCGGGCCTTTTGCAAGGAGGGTGGATACAGTATTTGATGTTTTATCTGTAATAGATGGTTATGATGCAATGGATTCTACCTCTATAAAGGATTCTTATCCCTTAGATATAGAGAGAATAGAGCTAAAGAATTTGAAAATAGGTATACCTAAGGAATATTTTGGAGAAGGAATAGATCTTGAGGTGGCCGATATAGTAAAGGAAAATATAAAGGTTTTATCGGGTGTGGTAAGGGATGTAGTAGAGGTTTCACTTCCCCATACAGAGTATGCACTGCCTACATATTACCTTATTGCAACTGCAGAGGCAAGTTCCAATCTGGCACGATATGATGGGGTACAATATGGTTACAGGGCAAAGGATTATGAGGACCTTATAGATATGTACAAAAAAACAAGATCTCAAGGGTTTGGGGAAGAGGTAAAAAGGAGGATAATGCTTGGTACCTATGCCTTAAGTTCAGGATACTATGATGCATATTACCTTAAGGCTCAGAAGGTTAGAACACTGATTATAGAAGATTTTAAAAAGGTTTTTGAAGATGTGGATGTAATTATTACACCTGCATCTCCTACTACAGCCTTTAAATTAGGAGAAAAGGCCAAAGATCCTTTATCTATGTATTTAAGTGATATACTTACTATCCCTGTAAATCTTGCAGGTTTACCTGCACTTACAGTTCCTGGTGGAAGGGATAGCAAAGGTCTTCCTGTAGGTGTTCAAATAATTGCTCCTCATTTTAGAGAAGACCTATTGTATAAAGTAGGAAAGTTTATAGAAGAAGAAAATAAATTTTACGAAGAGCTTCCAAAGTTATCTTGAGGACAAAGGAGATAGATCATGGATTATGAAATTGTTATAGGCTTAGAGATTCATATACAACTTTTGACTAAATCAAAGATGTTTTGCTCCTGTAGCACAGATTATATAGGAAAGGAACCAAATACAAATATATGCCCTGTTTGTCTGGGTCTTCCTGGTTCTCTGCCAGTTATGAATGAAAAGGCATTGGAATATGCAATAACTACTGGCCTGGCATTTCACTGTGATATAAACAAATATTCGAGATTTCATAGAAAGAACTATTTTTATCCAGATCTTCCAAAGGCTTA
>JALVIU010000197.1 GCA_027028665.1 Candidatus Atribacteria bacterium
TTAGAGGAGAGAAAAGATCCAAGGGGAAAGAGTTATTACTGGATAGGTGGTGAACCCCCATCTGGAATGTTGGAAGAGGGTACAGATATATTTGCCATATCTGAAGGGTTTATCTCTGTAACCCCTCTTTCTCTGGATTTTGTAAATTATGACCTTCTCCATACCCTTCACGAGGAGATAGGAGAGTTTATAACCCTTGGAGGAATTATAGATGGGAAATGAAAAGTATAAGACATGTCATATCCTTGTATCAGGTATAGTTCAAGGTGTGGGATATAGGTATTATACACTAAGAAAAGCCGGTGCCTTAGGTCTTACCGGTTTTGTAAGGAATCTCCCGGATGGTAGGGTAGAGGTAGAGGTGGAGGGAGAAGAATCAGTGATCCAGGAGTTTATAGGTTTTCTCAGAAGGGGACCTATAGGTGCACATGTATATGATGTACAGGTAGAGTGTTATGAATATAGAAATAGATATATCGATTTTAGAATAAGATATTAGGTCTTTGAAATAGTTATGGAATGGATAAACCGTCAACTTTTGGCAAGAGGTATCAAGGATAGCAGGATATTAGAGGCATTTAGGAAGGTCCCAAGGGAACTTTTTGTCCCTTCACATATGAGGGCATTTATAGAAAATGATACAGCTATACCCATAGGATATGGACAGACCACATCTCAGCCTTATATAATCGCCCTTATGATTCAGCATCTTGGGCTTAAAGGAGATGAGAAGGTATTAGAGATCGGGACAGGTTCAGGCTATCAGACTGCCATCCTTTCACATCTTGCGAAAGAAGTTTATAGTATAGAGATAATACCAGAGCTTGCAGATGATGCAATAAAGAGAATAGAGAAGCTCGGTATAAAAAATGTACATATATTTGTAAGAGATGGGATAAATGGGCTCCCAGAATATAGCCCTTATGATGCAATTATCGTATCTGCATATGCCACATTTGTACCCCCTTCTCTTTTGGAACAGTTATCATCCCAGGGTGGTAGATTGGTCATCCCTATAGGTAATCCTTCCATCCAGCATATCTATGTTATAGAGAAACATGGGGATAAGATAAAGAAAGAGAGATCAGTTCCCTGTCTCTTTGTACCCCTTAGAGAAGAAGGGCTCGAATATGAATAAGACCTTAAGGGCAAAGGATATAATGACTACCTATGTAAAGACTGTCTCTCCTGATATGAAGATAAAGGATGTCTGGGAAAAGATGACAGACTATGGTCATACAGGCTTCCCTGTAGTGGATGGAGGAAAGGTAGTGGGGATCGTTACACGGTCAGACCTTGATAGGGCATTGAGGCATAACCTTACAGAAAGAAGGATAGAGGAGTTTATGTCACGTGGCCCTATATTTGTTAGCCCTTATGAGGATGTGGAGACGATAAAAGATATCTTTTTAAGATATGGGATAGGGCGTGTGCTTGTAATGGAGGGTGATAGGCTCCTGGGGATAATAACCCGAACAGACCTTCTCCAGGCAGACAGGATTGATCTTTATGATAAAGAAAAGGAAGAGAGTATTTATGTAAAAAAAAGGATGCAGGATATACTCCCCTCTTCTATCTTAAGGCTTCTTGAGGAGCTTGGAAAAATAGGTGATGAATTTGGATATCCTGTTTTTATAGTAGGGGGGATAGTAAGGGATATACTTTTAGGATATAAAAATCTGGATATAGATATAGTAGTAGAGGGGGATGGAATAAGATTTGCTATAGGCATAAAGAGATATTTTGATGTAGATGTAAAGGTTTTTCCCGATTTTGGTACAGCCTCTTTGAGGTTTAAAAATGGCCTAAGGTTTGATATTGCTACATCTCGACTTGAATTTTATGACTATCCTGGTGCCCCTCCAAAGGTAGAGGTTACATCTATAAAGAAGGACCTTTATAGAAGGGATTTTACTATAAATGCACTGGCTATTCAGATAAACCCTGAACAGTTTGGAAAATTGTTTGATTTTTTTGGTGGTCGATATGACCTTGAACATAAATTGATAAGGATACTTCATAATCTAAGCTTTGTAGAAGACCCTTCTCGTATATTAAGGGCTATAAGATTTGAGACAAGATACGATTTTCGTATAGAGGATAAGACACTCTATTTTCTGGAAAAAGCAGTTTCTGAAAATTATATAGAAAAGATCAAACCTCCTAAGCTAAAGGAGGAATTTTTTTATATATTGGGGGAGGAAAACCCGTTAAAACCTATAGTACGGCTTTATAACCTTGGGGTACTTTCCAGGATATTTCCAGATCTCTCTATGGATCCACTTTTACAGGATAGTATCTCTGGGGTTATTTCAAAGAGAGAAAAATATAAAGATATGGTAAAATTATCATATACATACTTTTTTATAATACTTAATTTTGTAAGAGATATAAAAAGTATAGAATATATACTCAATAAGTTTTCCATGCCAGAACTATATAAAGAGAAAATAAAAAAGGTATATCTAAATAAGAAGAGTATATATAGAAATTTAGAGAATGCAAAGAGAAATAGTGAAATATTTAAGATTCTTTACGAATATCCACTTGAGATATTGGTAATGTTGGGGGCCCTTTCTCCATCAGAGGAGGTGAAGGAAAAGATAGATAGATATATATTTGAATTAAAGGGTGTGAGACCTATCCTTAGAGGCCGGGATATACTTGCCCTTGGTCTTAAGGAGGGAAAGGCAGTGGGATATGTGCTTGAGAGACTGAGGGATATGAGATTGGATGGAGAAATCTTGACCAAAGAAGATGAACAAGAGGCGGCCTTGCATCTTATAAAGAAAGCAAAGGAGAGATACAAGTGATTGATACTATATTTAGATTTGCATGGAGTATACCTTCCCTTTTGTTTGCAATTACCATACATGAGTATGCACATGGGATGATGGCAGACTATCTTGGTGACCCTACCCCGAGACTTTCAGGTAGGCTTACACTTAATCCGATAGCTCATCTTGATCCTATTGGTGCTATTTCGTTGCTTATTTTTAGATTTGGATGGGCAAAGCCTGTCCCCATAAACCCTTTGAATTTTAAAGACTATAGAAAGGGCATGATACTTACAGCCCTTGCAGGACCTTTTTCAAACTTTGTTTCTGCATTTTTATTTTCCTGGGTATTTAAGTTTTCTATGCATCTTCTTGCACATATCCCTGAGGCAGGCATGTCTAATATAGCCTCTATATTTGCAAGGGGATGGCTTATCCTTTTGGTAAATGGTGTAATCTTTAATCTTGTACTTGCCATCTTTAACCTTATACCAGTCCCACCCCTTGATGGTTCTATGGTGCTTTTTGCCCTTCTTCCTGCAAGATGGGAATATGAGATAGAGAAGTATAAATCATATAGTTATATTATACTTATTCTGCTTGTTTTCACAGGTACAATTAGCAAGATTCTATACCCTGCTTTGAACTTCTTTATTGGCACATTCAATCTATTATATTAAAGGAGGAAAGATGTATGAAAAGCTTGTTTAGTGGGATGAGGCCTACAGGCAAACTTCATATCGGGCATTATTTTGGTGCGTTAAAAAATTGGAAAAAACTTCAGGATGAGTATAAATGCATATTTGGGGCAATGGATTTACATGCACTTACCACCTCTTTTGAAGATACAGATAAGATAGGTGAAAACATTATAGATATGATAATAGATTGGCTTTCTGTAGGGCTTGATCCTAATAAGGCAACATTTATGATACAGTCTCATGTAAGGGAGCACTCAGAGCTCCATCTCGTTCTTTCTATGCTTACACCTCTGCCCTGGTTACAAAGAAATCCAGTCCTTAAGGAACAGGTAAAATCTTTAAACCTTGGAGACTCCTTTAGCTATGGGTTATTGGGTTACCCTGTACTTATGGCTGCAGATATTCTCTTGTATAAATCAGATATTGTACCTGTTGGAGAGGATCAAGTGCCACATATAGAGATAACCCGAGAGATAGCTCGGAGATTTAATTTTTACTATAAAGAAATATTTCCTCTTCCCAAGCCAAAACTTACTGAGACTCCCAGGATTCCTGGTGTGGATGGAAAAGAAAAGATGAGTAAGAGCCTGGGGAATCATATACTTATATCTGAGCCAAAAGAGAGTCTTGAAAAAAAGGTGATGAGTATGGTTACTGATCCACAAAAAATTCGCCTTAAAGACCCGGGACATCCTGAGGTGTGTACAGTATTTTATTTCCATAAGATGTTTAACAAAGAAGAAGTGTCTCAGATAGAGGAGGATTGCAAGAAAGGGGCATTGGGATGTGTAGCATGCAAGAGAAACCTTGCGAAGAAAATATATGAATACTTTGCTCCTATAAGAGAGAAAAGGGCAAAGTATGAGAATGACCCAGATCTCGTAAAGAATATAATAAGAGAAGGAGAGAAGAAGGCAAGAGAGATTGCCTCATCCACAATGGACGAGGTAAGGGAAGCCATGAAAATGAGTTACTAATATGGAAAAGATGAGATTAAATAAATTTATCGCACTTTCTGGTATTACATCCAGGAGAAAGGCAGATATCCTCATACAGGAGGGTAGGGTAAAGGTAAATGGGAAGCTGATTACAAAACTTGGTACAGTTGTTGATCCTGAAAGTGATAAGGTAACAGTAGATGGTCGTCTTATCACCCTACCTACAAAGGATGTATACATCGCCCTTAATAAACCAAAAGGGTATGTAACTACTATGGATGATGAATTGGGAAGAAAGAGTATCGCTACTTTGTTCCCCAACTTTCCTGTAAGGATCTTTCCTGTGGGGAGATTGGATATGGATACAGAGGGGCTCTTATTTCTTACAAATGATGGTAGATTTTCATACATTGTGACACATCCGAGATTTGAGATAGAGAAGGAGTATAAGGTCTGGGCAGAGGGTGTAGTAGGTGAGGAAGATATAAAGAGATTGAAAAAGGGTGTATTTGTTGAGGGAAGGGTGGTAAGACCCAAATCAATAGAGATCTTAAAGGTTGACAGAAAAGCTACAATCTTGAGGGTTGTTATTACTGAAGGAAGAAAGAGAGAGATACGAAGAATGTTTCATTATATAGGACATGATGTAAAAAGGCTTATAAGGTTGAGGATAGGGTCTGTAAAATTAGGTGATCTAAAGAGTGGGAGATATAGAGATCTTACACCTTCTGAGGTAGAGTGGTTTTTCAAAAGGGGAGGGAAAAGATGAAACAGGGACTTATTCAGGTATATACGGGAAATGGAAAGGGAAAGACTACAGCTGCTTTAGGGCTTGCCCTCAGGGCATGTGGTCATGGATATAAGGTAGCTATGGTGCAGTTTATGAAAAAGAATGAGTCATATGGAGAGGTGCAGGCCTCTAAATATCTTTCAGGTTTTTCCCTATTTCAGTTTGGGCGAAATGTATTTGTGAAGAGAGATCCCGATAAGATTGATATTGAGCTTGCAAAAGAGGGTCTTTTGTTTGCAAAGGAGTTAATGCAGAAAAAAGAATATGATATATTAATATTGGATGAGATAAATGTGGCATTGGATTTTGGGCTTCTTACAGAAGAAGAGGTGCTTGAACTTCTGGATGAGAAACCACCTAATATGGAGCTTATTTTAACCGGGAGATATGCAAAGGATAGTATAGTAGAAAGGGCTGACCTTGTAACAGAGATGAAGCAGATAAAACACCCTTATGAAAAGGGAATTATGGCAAGGGAGGGGATTGAGTTTTGAAAAAGATGGTGATAACTATCGATGGTCCTGCTGCTTCAGGAAAGAGTACTATTTCTTATCTTCTTGCCCAGAGATGTGGCTTTAACCATTTAAGTACTGGCATATTTTATAGGGCACTATCCTACTATATGATAAAAAAGAACCTAAGTGAGGAGTATTTTTTGGATATACTGGAGACATTGCAAATAGATATGGTCTTCCCTGATAAGGTAAAGGTAGAAGAATTTATAATAGAGGAGTCATTGCTTCACTCTATGGATATCTCCAATATGGCATCAAGGATCGCCAAGATAGAAAAGGTAAGAGATTTTCTTTTAGGGATCCAGAGAAAGATCATAGGAAGAGGAAATATCGTAGCAGATGGAAGGGATGTAGGTACTGTAGTCTATCCTGATGCAGATTTTAAGTTTTTCCTTACTGCATCCTCTTCAGAGAGGGCAAGAAGGAGGCTTTTGGAACTTGGTTTACCTATCGATAGATTTGATGAAATAAGAAAAGAGATAGAAGAGAGGGACAAAAGGGATAAGTTAAGGGATGTGGCACCTCTTATACCTGCATATGATGCATATATTATAGATTCTACTTATAGGACAAAGGAAGAGGTAGTAGATATGATGTATTCTATTATCACAAGAGGGATATGAAAATAATAGTTGCAACTCGTGCAGGATTTTGCTCAGGTGTGAAAAGGGCTATAGATATGACAAATGAGACCCTTTCACAAAAGGGTAAAATATACATGCTGGGGGAACTTATACACAACAAGAGGGTTGTAGATAAGTTTCGCTCCCTCGGTGTAGAGATTGTAAAGGAAATCCCTAAAGATACCCCTGGTGCCTTTCTTATTACCCGATCCCATGGTATATCACCAGATGTAATAAAGGAGGTCAGGGAGTACGGTTTACACCTTATAGATACTACATGTCCCTTTGTGAAAAAGGTACAGGAACTTGCAAGATATATACTGGCAAATGGATATGAACTTATCCTTGTTGGAGATAGGGGACATGCAGAGATAGATGCAGTTTTGGCCAGATTAACCGATCTTTCTATGGTAAGTGTTATAAGTACTCCATCTGATCTTTTAGGTTTTGTCCCTAACACAAAAAGGGTAGGGATTGTATCTCAGACTACCCAGTCTCTTGAGTTTTTCTCTCAGGTGGTAGGAGAGATTTCCAAATATACTCAAGAGATGCTGGTTTATAATACCATATGCGAGGAGACCATCTTAAGGCAGAGAGAGGTGGATGAGCTTTCCCGCAGGGCAGATGTGGTTGTGGTAATAGGTGGAAGAAACAGTGCAAATACCAATAGGTTATATAGAATTGCAAAGAAAAATTGTTCCCGTACTATCTTTGTAGAGAAGAAAGAAGAGCTTTCCCGCGAAGATTTTAAAAAAGATGATACAGTACTTTTGGTAAGTGGTGCATCTACCCCTTATGAGTTTGTGGAAGAGGTAAAGGAGCTACTCCTTCTATGGGATAAGGAGTAAAGGCGGACAACTCAGAGGGAGTTATCCTACCTTTACGACTTTTCCTGCCTTAAGGCATTTTGTACAAACTATCATCTTTTTAGTAGTATTTCCTACTCTCACTCTTACTTTTTGAAGGTTTGGAGACCATTTTCTGTTAGAGACTCTATGAGAGTGACTTATGCTGTGACCAAATTGTGGTCCCTTTCCGCAGATTTCACACTTTGCCATTTCTATTTCCTCCTTCTATTGATCTAATCCCTTTTTGCATGCGGATACTATTTTAGCATACAAACTCAAATTTGGCAAGTTGAAAATATAAATTTTATGATTTGTTTATACTTAGTTGTTTTACTATCTTATTTGCCTTTTCTATATGAAGTATTGCATTTTCTATATGTTCTCTTATGATGATAATCAGATCCTTTTTGTAAGATTCATAATCACCAGGGGGTAATGCTAATTTGTCGTATTTTTCAGATAAAAATTTTTCTGCAATCCCTTCTAAAACTTCATCAGGTATTACGATATCCTCTATATTGTAAAATGCAATACTTCTCTTTTTTATCTTTATTTTTATATCTATCTCTATCTCAAGCTCTTCTAATTGAATGGCACCATACTCTACACAGTTTTCCATATTACTTTTTCCAGAGACCTGGCATGATGAGTACCAGTATGGTATATATCTCTAATCTCCCCAGTACCATATTTATTATAAGTACTATTTTTCCTAAATATGGGATATGTATATAATTTTGAGATGCACCAACCTTGGCAAGTCCTGGTCCTATATTGCCAATAGTTGCGGCAGTAGATGCAATGGCAGTTACGAGATCAAGACCTAAAAATGCCATTATCGCTGTGGATAATGTAAAAAGCCCTATATAGAGAAAGAAAAACGCAGTAACACTATTCATAATGCTGTCTGGCACTACAGTTTTTCCTAATTTTATAGGCACTACTGCATTTGGATGTATAAGTTTAAAGATCTCTCTTATACCATGTTTTATAAGGAGGAGTATACGGATATTTTTTATAGCTCCACCAGTTGAACCTGCACATCCACCTATAAACATAAGGGCAAGTAATAAGAATCGAGAAAAATCTGGCCACTTATCAAAATCCGCTGTGGTAAATCCTGTGGTAGTAACAATAGAGACCACCTGGAATGATGCAAATCTTAAGGCAGAAGAAATAGTATTATAGATATGCCCTGCGTATATGTTATAGGTCACAAGCAGGGTAGATATGAGTACCACCCCTGTATAAAATTTAAATTCTGGGTCTTTGAAGAAACACTTTAGATCACCTTTAAAGATCAATCTATAATTAAGTGCAAAGTTTGCACCAGAGATAAACATAAAAAATATAATTATGATATCATATACAGGATTATTAAATGCCCCTACACTTGCATCCCTTGTAGAAAATCCACCTGTGGACATAGTTGCAAACATATGACATAATGCATCATATAGAGACATTCCTGCAATCTTTAAAAATAAGACTTCGAAGGCAGAAATGATGGCATATACAATCCACAAAAGTCTTGCTGTATGGGTGATTTTTGGTTTTAATCTATCTGCCGTAGGTCCTGGTACTTCTGATTTATAAAGTTGCATAGCCCCTCTTCCAATGGCAGGTAAGAGTGCTATAACAAGTACTATAATACCCATGCCCCCGAGCCAATGTGTAAGACCTCTCCAGAAGATTATACCGTGTGGCTGTGCCTCAATAGGATAAAGTACTGTAGCTCCAGTAGTAGTGAAACCTGACATGGCTTCAAAATATGCATCAATATAGTTGTGAAATGTCCCATATATCATATAAGGAATTGCTCCAAAACCTGCAGCTAATAACCATCCAAGTCCTGCTATGGCAAGTCCTTCTCGTGCAGTAAATGTACCTTCACCTTTAAAGAAGTATCGCATAATTAATCCTGTCCCTATGGTTATAGATGCAGAAAGTAAGAGGGCAAGTATATCATTATCATGGTAGTAGAGAGAAAATATGATAGGGATTAACATAAATAACCCCAAAAAAATAAGAAGGCTCCCCAGTGTACTTATGAGAAGTTTATAATTCATCTTTATCCTCTCTTTTTGAATATATTTTCTATCTTTTTTATATTTTTTTTAAGTGTAATGAGAATTACTTTATCCTGGGGAAGAAGTACATCATCTCCATGAGGAATAATAATTTCTTCTCCCCTTATTATGGTGGCTATTAGTAGATCTTTTGGTAGTTTAAGTTTTTGTAGTGGTATATTATTTACGGCTTTGTTTTCAGGCACTTCTACCTCTACGACCTCTGCCTCTCCCTCTTTTAGTAGAGTAAGGTTCAATACCTTGCTTTTTCTTATGAAGCCTAAGATATAAGATGCAGTAATGAGCCTTGGACTTATAGCTGCATCTACACCAATTGTCTCTAAGATAGGGGAGTATGTAGGTTTTGTTATCTTTGCAATCACTTTTTTTGCACCTAACTTTTTCGCAAGCAGAGAAAATACAAGGTTGTCTTCATCGTTTCGCGTAAGGGATACAAAACTATCTGTAAGCTCAATACCTTCCCTTTTTAGAAGCTCTTTATCTGTTCCGTCACCATTTATTACAAGGGTTTTTTCCAGAACTGCTGCTGCTTTGTTACTTTTTTCCAGGTTTTTTTCTATTAGTTTTGTCTCTATACTATATTTTTCCAGACCCTGAGCAAGTTTTATTCCTATATCACTTGCACCCACAATTATTACCTTTAAGACCCTATCTTCTTTTTTGTCAAATAATATATGGAGCTTTTTTATATCCTTTGTATTTCCCAATATATATACACTATCTTCGGGGAGTATTGTTTCATCTCCTGTAGGAATTATAATTTTGTCGTTTCTATTTATGGCTCCAATGAGAAGAGATCCTGGAAAATCTATCTCTTTCAGCTTTTTATTTGCTATGTCAAAGTTTTCTTTTATTTTTACCTTTACCATAGAGATCTCCCCCTCTGAGAATGTTGCAATAGATGATGCAAAGGGATGTAAGATCAGTTTTTCTATTTGCTCTGCTGCTGCATTTGCAGGATTTATAATAAAGTCTATACCCAGTTCTTCTTTAAAGGCCTCTAAATTAGATAGGTAATCCTGATCTTTTATTCTTATTATCTTTGTCTTTGCCCCTAATTTATTTGCAACTAAAGAGGAGATCATATTTACCTCATCACTATCTGTAACAGATATGAGCATATCTGCATTGCTTACATCTACATTTTTGAGGGCACTTATGTTTGCACCATTTCCTGTAAGTACCATTGTATCAAGGTTTTCTTCTATGTATTTTGCTCTATCTGCATCCTTTTCTATGATAATTACATCATGTCCCTCTTCTAAGAGACTGATGGCAATCTGTTCACCAACAGTTCCTGCTCCAATAATTATTATCTTCATTGATTCACCTCTTTATTTTGTACTTATATTAATTAATGCATGTATAAAAACAAAATTATTATATATTATTGACATTTAAAAGTCAAATGGCAAGATTTAGGGAGAGTGTCACCTTTATATGATATAATAAAAATATGAATGATATAGAAATTTGGTATAAAAAATATGCAAAGAAAGCCCTTGCCCATGTTGGGATAAGAAAGGGACAAATTATCCTTGATTTTGGAGCAGGGGAAGGGTATTATGTCCTTCCTATATCTGAGATTTTAGGAAAAGAGGGTATGGTTTATGCCTATGATAAAGATGTATATGCATTAAGTAGGTTAAATAACTCAAAAGAAGAAAAGGGTATTGAAAATATTACAATTGTGAAATCTAAAGGACAAACTTATTCCCTTCCTTTTCGAGATGCCTTTTTTGATGTAGTTCTTTTGTATGATGTTTTGCATTCATACTACTTTAATCAAGATGAGAGGTTGAAGATCTTAAAAGAGGTATTTAGGATTCTGAAAGATGATGGTTTTATCTCTGTTTTTCCAAAACATATAGGGGAGAGGGAATTTGAAAAAGAGGCAAAAATATCAGGATTTTGCCTCTTTAAAAGGATTCCCCTTAAACTTTTGCATTATGGGTTTTTAGAAGACGGAATAATATTTAATTTTAAGAAGTGTACTCTGTAATTATTTCACCTCCTTTGTATATAATCTAAATGTTTTATAATGTTTACCTCCAAGTTTTTCTGCATCATTTCTCATGGAGTGATTATCCTTTCCTATAGTACCACCTTCTATCCATTTGTATCCATATTTTTTGGCAAGCTCGAGACCCTTTAGATACATGGTAGCCGATACGCCCTTTTTATGCCAGGGTGGAATTACAAACATAATAAAGGACTTTGCACTCTGTATCTTTCTCTTGTAATATAAAAACTTCAACAAACCAAAGGGGAAAAGCCGTCCATTTAGCTTTTTTAAGACTTCATTATAGTTTGGAAGAGATACATTAAATCCTATAGGTTCTCCTTCATTAGAGTATGCCATTATAAGAGATCCTGGTACTGCGAGGGGAATAAGTTCATTTATTATTTCTCTTAATTCTTCTTCAGAAGGAGGTATGATAGGATCTAACCAATCATTTGGTACAGCCCGATCCATTATATACTTTACATCTTTTATTATTTTTTCTTTATCCTTCTTTACTTCTTTAGGATGTGGAGTTTTTAAAAAAAATCTGTATCTTTTTATAGCATGTTTTGTTCCATTTTTATGTCTTGCAAGGTCTAATTTATCTAAATAAAATATGTACGAATAAAAATCATAAAAGGGAATATACCCCATTTTTTCAATAAGTTCTTTATAATATGGTGGATTATAGGATTCCAAAAGAGATGGAGGAGATGCAAAGTTATCTATTAAAAGTCCACGAAAGTCATCTCCATTTGTTGGAGATATAGGCCCCTTTATAGAGGCCATACCCATTTGTGTTGCAAACTTTTCTACCT
>JALVIU010000198.1 GCA_027028665.1 Candidatus Atribacteria bacterium
AGACATTCTCCCGAAAAAGGGTAGGTCTTTTCATCTGGGAGATAGAATATTAGGAACACCTGATCCTGGTGCAACTACTATATCATTTCTGTTTGAGGCCATAGTAGAGTATAAAAAGTTGCACTGTGGTGAGGGCCATTAAAATAACAAAGGGGGGTTTATTATGAAGAAGATTTTAATCTCTTTACTGCTTTTTGTGTTTGCCTTTTCTGCCTATGCTATGGCAGGAGATCTTTATTTTGGTTTGAGTGCTCCACTTACAGGAGACTATGCTCAATATGGTGAGGTATTTAAAAAAGGTGTAGAACTTGCACTGGAAGAATTCAATGAAAAAGGTGGACTAAATGGCACAAAGATAAAACTCATTGCCATGGATAGTAAGGGAGATCCAAAAGAGGCTGCAAATATTGCTCAAAAATTTGTTATGGACAAAAGAATTATAGCAGAGATCGGTGACTTTACAAGTACTTGCTGTCTTGCAGCAGCACCTATCTATCAAAGAGCAGGTCTTGTTCAACTCTCACCTACCTCTTCACACCCTGATTTTACAAAACAGGGTGATTACATGTTTAGAAATATTGTTACACAAGAGGCTGAAGGTCCATATATAGCAGCATATGCATATAAAGATCTGGGCAAAAAAAGAGCAGCGGTAATTTATATTCAAAATGATTGGGGTATAGTGGCAAAAGATAATTTCATTAAAGGATTCAAGAAACTCGGTGGTACTATTGTGGCAGAGGAGAAATTTAATCCAGGTACCAAGGATTATACAAATATTCTTACTAAGATAAAAGGAAAAAATCCGGATATTATATATATTGCCATGATGTATTCAGAAGCTGCACTCCTTGCAAAACAGATGAAAAAATTGGGTATGGATGTACCACTCATAGGTACAGGAGCACTTTATTCTCCAAAGCTCATAGAACTCGGAGGAGATGCAGTAGAGGGACTTTATTGTACGAGTTCCTTTTATCCGTATTCTGATAATCCTGTAGTAAAATCCTTTGTAGAAAAGTATAAGGCAAAATATGGTCAGATCCCAAACATGTTTGCAGCTCAGGCATATGATGCAGCAGGGCTTTTACTTGCCGCACTTAAGAGTATAAATGGTAAAATTACGCGTAAAAAGGTGAAAGAGGCACTTGAGGCAATAAAGGATTATCCAGGTGTTACAGGTCTTACCACCTTTGATAAAAATCATAATGTAAAGAAACAACTTACAAAACTCGTTGTGAAAAATGGTGATTTTGTAGAATTTAAGAAATAGATAATATATTGGCAAGAGGGTTTATCTCTCTTGCCAATCTTCTCTGAGGAGGGTACATGTTTGGGCAACAGATTGTAAATGGTCTTGCCTTGGGTCTTACATACTCTTTAACCGCCATCGGTTTTACCCTTATCTTTGGGGTATTAGGACTTATAAACTTTGCACATGGAGAGGTATATATGATGGGTGCATTTATTGCATTTACCCTTGTTGCCTTTCTTGGTGTGAATTATTTTGTGGCATTCTTACTTGCCATTGCCTTTTCTGGCCTTATGGGTTATTTTCTTGAACTCATCGCATTTAGACCTTTGAGAAATGCTATTCCTGAGGCAACCCTTATAGCAACCCTTGGTGTATCTACTTTCTTGAAGGAATTTGCAAATATTATATGGGGACCAGAGGTCCATACGATAAATACACCCTTTTTATCCTCTTCTTTTGCCCTTGGAGGAATCCAGATATCTGTAATTCAAATAGTTATTCTTATTGTTTCTGTTTTGCTTATGTGGGGATTGCAACTAATACTTTATAAGACTAAAACAGGATATGCTATACGAGCGATATCTCAGGATATGGGAGCATCATATCTTATGGGTGTAAATGTGGATAACACTATTGCCATGACATTCGTTATAGGCTCTGCATTGGGAGGAGCAGCTGGTGTCTTAATGGGCACATACTATGGGGCATTTTATCCTACCATGGGGTATATGCCTGGTCTTAAGGCATTTGTTGCTATGGTTCTGGGAGGACTTACAAGTATCCCTGGTGCAGTCATAGGGGGCATAATTCTTGGTATATCTGAGACATTGGCAGGCGCATATATATCTGCAGGGGTACAAGATGCCATATCCTTTTTAATACTCATCCTCATCTTACTCTTTTTCCCTCAAGGTCTTTCTGGAAAGAAAAGGAGTGCTTAACTTATGGAAAAAAGAGGTTTTTACTTATACAAATTAATAGCTCTTATTCTTTTGGTTTTGGGAATCCTATTTCCTCTTCTTGTAAGTGATCAATATGTAATCCGCATTATTAATATGACATTCATATATATCATCTTAAGTATGAGTTTGAATCTTATCACAGGTGTAACAGGACAGTTTCACTTAGGCCATGCTGCATTTTATGGTGTGGGTGCATATATTGCAGCATTGCTTTCTGTAAAGCTGCATGTGTCTTTCTTGTTTGCATTTATTGCAGGAGGAATAGGGGCTGGATTTATAGGATTACTTATAGGTCTTCCTACTATAAGGTTAAGAGATATATATCTTACCGTAACTACATTAGGTTTTGGTGAAATAGTGAGACTTATTTTATTAAATTGGGTAAGTGTAACGAGGGGACCTATGGGTATACCTGGTATTCCTTATCCTGAATTTTTTGGTATAAAGATTATGTCACAGATAGATTTCTATTATCTTATATTTTTTGTACTTATATTGAGTGTTGTAGTGTTGTTTAGAATCACATATTCTCGCTATGGAGATATATTGCGAGCTATAAGAGAAAATGAACTCGCTGCGAAGACTCTTGGTATAAACACCACAATATATAAGGTTACAGCATTTGTGATAGGAGCCCTTTTTGCAGGACTTGCAGGTGCTCTCTTTGCTTATTTTTCTGCATATATAAGTCCTGATAGTTTCACATTTGCAGAGTCTATAAATATTTTGGCTATGGTGGTTATAGGGGGTTTGGGTAGCATGCCTGGTGCAATTCTTGGTGCTGTTATCCTTGCACTTGCCCCTGAGGCCTTCAGATTTTTGGCAGAGTATAGGATGGTAGTAGTAGGGTTATTGATGCTTGGTGTAATACTCTGGAGGCATAGTGGGCTAATAGGGGAACAGACAGCAATAAAATTTATGAATATGAAGATCGGTGGTAAGTAAAATGCTTCTTAAGGGAGAAAAGCTTATAAAGAGATTTGGTGGTCTTCTGGCAGTAGATAATGTGGATTTTGAGGTAAAAAAAGGTGAGATTTTCGGTCTTATTGGGCCAAATGGTGCTGGAAAAACTACCCTTTTTAATCTTATAACTGGTGTAATGGAGCCAACAGCAGGGAGTATATATATAGATGAAGAAGAGGTGACAAAGCTACCTCCTTATGAGATTGCAAATCGTGGTATATCAAGGACCTTTCAGGAGATAAAACTGTTTAAAGCTCTTAATGTAGAAGAAAATGTAATGCTTGGCATGGTTTCAAATAGTAAAATAGGGCTTTTAAATACTATATTACATTCTGGTACATATAAAAGAGAGAAAAGGCGTATAGAAGAGAGGGCATATAACATTCTTGAGATAGTAGGACTTAAACACAGGATTGGATGGCAGGCCAAAAATCTCCCTTATGGAGAACAAAGGATGCTTGAGATAGGGAGGGCACTTGCTACATCACCCAAGATCTTGGCACTTGATGAGCCTGCCGCAGGAATGAATGAGCAGGAATCAGATAAGCTCCTTGAGACAATTAATTATATAAGGGATAAGATGGATATTACTATATTTATAATAGAACATGATATGAAGGTAATTATGTCCTTATGTGATAGGATTATGGTTATGGATTTTGGCCAGAAGATTGCAGAAGGGAAACCTTCTGAGATCCAAAATAATCCACTGGTGATTGAGGCCTATTTAGGGAGAGAGGAATAATGCTGAGGATAGAAGATCTTCAGGTTTTCTATGATGCCATTCAGGCACTTAAAGGGATCTCCTTTGGTGTAGAAGAAAAGACCGTTACTGCACTTATTGGAAATAATGGTGCTGGAAAAAGCACTACTTTAAACACTATATCAGGACTTGTAAAACCAAAAAAGGGGAGGATATTTTTTCAGGATAAGGATATTACAAGGCTGAAACCTCATGAGATAGTGGCACTTGGTATAATTCAGGCACCTGAGGGAAGGAGGCTATTTCCTGAAATGACTATAAGGGAGAACCTGGAAATGGGTGCTTTTATCAAAAATGATCCCGGCTACATAAGGAATAAATTAGAAGAGGTATA
>JALVIU010000199.1 GCA_027028665.1 Candidatus Atribacteria bacterium
CCTAAAAAGGCAAGGTTACTCAATAAGCTAGGTATTTTTACCGTCAAAGACCTTCTTTTTTATTTTCCTCGAAGATATGAAGATAGAGGAGATATTGTCAATATAAGAGATATTGTAGAAGATGAATTTTTTGTAATAAAAGGGCAGGTATTTAATCATTCCTATATACACACTACTAGAGGAAAGGATATTTTGAAGATAGGAATAGAGGATGGTACAGGAGAGCTATACCTCATCTGTTTTAATAGAGATTTTTTAAAAAATACGTTATATATAGGAAGAAAGGTTATTATATCAGGGAAAGCAAGGTATAGATTTGGAGAATATCAGAGTACTGAATTTGAATATGAGTTTCCGGAAAAGAAGGGGGATCACGATAATATATCAGGTATATCAGGTATTTTACCTGTGTATCCACTTACAGAAGGTATTACACAGAGGGAATTTAGAAGTATTGTAAAAAATGCACTTTTTCTTTATGGTCCGTATCTTTATGATCCATTACCGGTTTCTATAAGAAAGAATAAAGGGCTCTTATCTTTACCTTTTGCTTTACGTGATATCCATTTTCCTTTTCTAACCAGAGATTATTTTCTTTACGAAAAAAGAAGAGCACCTTCACAAAAGAGATTTATCTTTGAGGAGTTTTTTCTGTTTCAATTTCCCTTTGCATTAAAGAAAAAAAGTTATACGAAAAAAAAAGGGATAGCATTTCCTTATAGAGAAGAGTTGTATATGAAGTTCGAAGAAAAATTGCCATTTACTCTTACTAATGCTCAGAGGAAGGTTATACAGGAGATCGTAAAAGATATGAAGAAACCCCATCCTATGAATAGACTGATTCAAGGGGATGTAGGTTCTGGAAAAACTGTCGTTGCTTCATTTGCTATGCTTATTGCAACAGATGCAGGACATCAAGCTGCTATAATGGCACCTACTGAAATATTGGCAGAGCAGCATTTTATTGTGATGAGAGATTTTCTTTCCCATTTTGATTTAAATATAGAAATTCTTACAGGTAGCACTACTCCAAAAAATCGGAAGAAAATTTTGGAGGGTCTGAGAAATGGAGAGATAGATATTATAGTAGGTACCCATGCCCTTATACAGGAAGATGTTGTATTTCATAGATTAGGGCTCGTAATAATAGATGAGCAACATAGATTTGGAGTGGTACAGAGGGCAAAATTAATGAAAAAAGGGCATAATCCAGATGTAATAGTAATGACTGCAACACCTATTCCTCGAACTCTTGCCCTTTCTTTGTATGGAGATCTTGATATATCAGTAATTGACGAAAAACCAAAAGAAAGGGCAGAAATAAAGACATATTATGCATTTTCCTCTCAAAGGAGAAGGGTATATAATTTTGTAAGAAAAGAGCTTGAAAAAGGTCATCAAGCCTATGTCATTTGTCCTTTAATAGAGGAGTCCGAAACCCTTAATGTAAGATCTGCTGTAGATTTATATGAAGAACTTAAAGAAGGTTTTTTTAAAGATTTTAAAGTAGGGCTTCTCCATGGAAAGCTCTCTGTATCCGAGAAGGATAGTATTATGAAGGCTTTTAAGAACAAAGAACTTGATGTGCTTGTCTCCACTACTGTGATAGAGGTGGGTATAGATGTTCCAAATGCTACTGTTATGGTAATAGAAGATGCACAGAGATTTGGACTTTCTCAGCTTCATCAGTTGAGAGGGAGGGTAGGAAGAGGTACCCTGGAGTCTTATTGTATATTGATATTGGGTTCGAAATCCAAAGAAGCCTTGGAGAGAGTGAAAATACTTGTAGAGGAAAAGGATGGATTTTTGATATCTGAGCGTGACCTGAGATTGAGGGGGCCAGGGGAGTTCTATGGAACAAGACAACACGGTCTTTTGGAGTTAAGGATTGCAAATATTGTATATGATGCAGAGATAATGGAGGAGGCAAAAAAAGAGGTGGAGAGATACATAACTACATTAGATCAAAAAAGCAATGAATTTAAGTTATTAAGTCAAGAATTGAGGGATAGATTTTCAAAACTTGATTTCTTAAGGGTGGGATAATTATGGGTTTTATGTATATTACTGGTGGTGAAAAAAAGGGACATAAAATCTTTACAAGAAGTGGAGATTTATCTACAAGACCTACGCCCTCTATCATGAGAGAGGCATTATTTAATATGATAGATGTTAGGGATAAACTATTTATGGATGGCTTCTCAGGATTTGGTACTGTAGGACTTGAAGCATTAAGTAGAGGGGCAAAGAGTGTAGTTTTTGTTGAAATGGATAAGAAAAATATAGAAATTATAAAAAGAAATCTTGTAAAACTGTCCTTATTGGAGAAAAGCATCGTAATAAGGAAAGATATCTTATTATCTATTGAGCAGCTAAAAGGAAGAGAACCTTTTGATTATATATTTTTAGGCCCTCCTTATAAAAATTTAAATATATTAAAATCACTTGTTCCTAAGATTTTTGAAATATTAAAAAAAGGAGGTGATTTGATCTTACAATATCCTAAAAATGAAGAATTGTATGATTTTTCAAAATTTGATATAATGCTTGTGAATGAAAAAAAATATGGATCGAATAGGTTATTATTTTATAGAATTAAAGGGAGATAGTTATGAAAAAGGCTGTTTATCCAGGAAGTTTTGATCCTGTTACCTATGGACATCTTAATATAATAGAAAGAGC
Organism: Candidatus Atribacteria bacterium; assembly: GCA_027028665.1. Taxonomy (GTDB): domain Bacteria; phylum Atribacterota; class JALVIU01; order JALVIU01; family JALVIU01; genus JALVIU01. Next base: position 2,683 of record JALVIU010000199.1, read on the forward strand.
TTCTTCTTTGTTTGATGAGGTGATAGTAGGGGTAATTGCAAACCCACGGAAGATTCCTGCATTTACCATGGAAGAAAGAAAAGAGATGTTAGAGGAGGTGACGAGGGACCTTAAGAATGTAAGAATAGAGATTTTCTCTGGACTTTTGGTGGACTTTGTAAGACAACAGGGGGCACGAATTATTATAAGAGGGCTTAGAGCTATTTCAGATTTTGAATATGAAGTCCAGCTTGCCTTTACTAATAAAAGTCTTGCACATGATATAGAAACTATGTTTTTACTTACCAATATGAATTATGCATATATAAACTCAGGTCTTATAAAAGAAATAGCCTCTTTGGGAGGTAAGTTAGATGACCTTGTTCCTGATATAGTAAAAAAATATTTAAAAAAGAGATTTCCTAAGGAGTGATATAGATGCCTGAAAATAGAACTGTGATAGGCGTGGTTCTTGCTGCTGGAAAAGGAAAGAGGATGAAATCCTCCCTTTCCAAAATGTTGCATGAAATTGCAGGAAAAAAGGTTATAGAATATACTATTTCTACATTAACTAATATTGGTATTTCTCGTATAATAGTAGTTGTAGGATATCAGAAGGAAAAAATTGAAGAACTTCTTAAAGGAAAAGTTAATATAGTATATCAAGGAGAGCCCATGGGTACTGCCCATGCCTTACTGGCTACAGAGGAAGTGCTAAATAAAGTTTCTGGTGATATTATAGTAATAAATGGAGATATGCCCCTTATTCGTGAAGAGACTTTAAAAGAGCTTTTGAATTTTCATCAAAGCAAAGAAAACGATCTTACTTTAGTTACAGCATATGTGAAAGACTACAAACTTCATTATGGACGTATTATAAGAGATGACAAAAGAAAGATCGTAAGGATTGTAGAAGATAAAGATGCAACACATGAGGAGAAGAAGATCTATGAAATGAACACAGGGATATACTGTTTTAAGAGTGAAGGATTATTTGATGCACTTAAGAATATAAAATCAAATAATGTTCAACGTGAATTTTATCTTACAGATATAATAAAGATCTATCTAGATATGGGAAAGAAGGTAGGGAATATATTGATAGAAGATGACTATTCAGAATTTATAGGAATAAATGATAGGATAAATCTCTCTGAGGTAACAAAGATTATCTATAAAAGGAATGCAGAGAAACATATGTTAGAAGGAGTGACTATTGTAGATCCTGAAAATACCTATATAGATAGTGAGGTTGAAATAGGACAAGATACTATAATTCAGCCTTTTACTATAATTAAAGGTAAAACAGTTATAGGGAAAGAATGTAATATTGGCCCAGGAAGTGTTATTTCAGATTCCGAGATAGGAGATGGGGTAAGTATTGTCGAATCATATATAGAGAGCGCTAAGATAAAGGATAGTGCTATTTTAGGTCCTTATGCTCATTTACGACCAGATAGTGTAATTGGTGAGAGGGTAAGGATAGGGAATTTTGTGGAGATAAAAAAGAGTATATTGGGAGAGGGCACAAAAGCTTCACATCTTGCATATATTGGTGATGCAAAGATAGGAAGAAATGTAAATA
>JALVIU010000200.1 GCA_027028665.1 Candidatus Atribacteria bacterium
TCTATATATTGTCAATATATCAATATAAAAATTAATATGAAAATAAATTTTGTCTTAAACTATAAGTCTCCTCCTTTGGCTGTTTTTGTATTACTTAGGTAATATCTATATCTTGACATCAAAGCTGTTTTGTGTTTTTATTATTATAGAGTTTAATTTTAAAAAGGAGGCCAGAAATGATTAAAAAACTTAGTTTTTTCCTTCTTATCTCTTTATTGATTGTTACCCTCTCAGGAATAGGACTTTCCAAAGAGAAGGTAACACTTAATATGGTGCAGGTATTTACAAGCCCTCAAAGGACACAACTTCTTGAAAGCATTATCAAAAAGTTCGAGGCAAAATACCCTGATGTAAAGATAAAACTCATTTCACCACCATATGAGAATGCCTATCAAAAGGTGTATCTCATGTTGAGCACCAAACAGCCATTGGATATTGTAGAAGTGGGAGACTGGTCATTGGAGGGGGTAGTCCAGCTCGGAAAGATGGAAAACTTAGAACCCTATATTGCAAAGTGGAAAGGTGCATCTGACCTTATCCCGGGTCTTTTAGATAGTGTAAGGGTTACAGAGGGGAAAGCATATATAATACCAAATGGGGTATATGCAAAAACACTCTTTGTAAGACCAGATGTTGTGGCAAAATACGGTATTACAAAGGTCCCTGAAACCATGGATGAGCTTTACAACTATGCCCTTAAAATTACAGATCCATCAAAGAATCAATATGGATTTGATTTTAGAGGAAAGGGGTATCCAACGGCATTTATAGATACAGTGGTTACATCATTTATAGATGATATCGACCCATCAAATATGTACAAACTCAAAAATGGAAAGCTCTGGTTTAAAGATCCACGGGCACTTAAAGGTCTGGAGCTTTATGTAAATCTTTATAAGAAAACTGCCCCAAAAGATGCTATAAACTGGGGGTTTGATGAACAGGTAAATGCATTTGTTGCAGGTATCACACCATATCTCTTTCAGGACCCAGATACCACAGGATTGCTTAACAATTTATTAAAGAAGGGACAGTACATTACTGCACCTTTACCTGTTGGGCCGTCAGGTAAGGTATATCCAAGTTATGGATTTGGTGGATGGGGAATTACCAATTATTCAAAACATAAAGACCTTGCATGGGAATTCATAAAATTCTTCACAACACCAGAGATATCTGCATACTTCTGTAAGGAGTATGGGGCATTGCCTGTGCTAAAATCCGTATTTACAAGTGATCCATACTTTAGTGGTGGTGTATTTGCAGGATGGAAAAAGATGTTTGACAATCCAGAAAAGTATGTATTTACATCCTATCCACTTGCAAATCCTGCATGGCCAAAGTGGACCCAATTTCAGGGTGATACTATGCAGCAGGCACTTCTTGGCAAGATCACCCTTGATGAGCTTACGACAAAATGGGAGGACTATTGGAAAAAGGCATTTGGTATGAAATAGATCTCTTTCAGGGTGGGAGCGATCCCACCCTTTTTGTGTAAATGAGAATCAAGAGAAGAGAGAATTCACAGATAAAACTGAATAGATTTATATTCTGGATGCTTTTTCCTACCTTCTCTATCGTCCTTATATTTACCTATTATCCTACACTATGGGGTATAATACTTTCATTTAAGGATTATACTGTCTTTAATTTCCAGCATATTCATTTTATTGGTTTTAAGAATTTCGTCACACTCTTTACTGATCCCAATTTTTATCAGGCCGCATGGAATACCCTCTGGTGGATTACTGTATCCGTCTTTTTTCAGCTTATCCTGGGATTTATTCTGGCCCTTCTTATGAGATATCCATTTCGAGGGAGGAATATATACGCAGGTGTGGTGTTTTATCCCTGGGCACTTTCTGGGTTCGCACTTGGAATACTCTGGTCGTGGCTCCTAAATGGTCAGTTTGGACTTATAAATGATATACTTATTCGTATGCATATATTGAAACACGGCATTAATTTTCTTTCAAACCCAAGATATGCGTTCTACTCTGTTATAGGTGTAAATATCTGGTATGGTATCCCTTTTTTCGCCATAATGATCCTTGCAGCTCTTCAGTCTATCCCTGAATCTCTGTATGAGGCATCAGAAATAGATGGGGCAACCCCTCTGGCACAGTTTTTCTATATTACATTACCCTTTATCAAACCAACACTTGTAAGTACTGTGCTTCTTCGTGTAATATGGGTTATGAACTTTCCAGATATCATATATGGTATGACGCGAGGGGGGCCAGGTGGTGCAACAAATATACTTGCAACATATATGATAAATATCGTGTATTTTGATACAGATTATAGTAGGGCATCTGCAGTGGGTGTAATCATTGTGGCCATACTTACGATATATACACTTATCTATCTTAAGATTACATCTTCATATGAATTAGGTGAGATATGAGAAGAAGGAGAAATACACCTTTAGGAAAGGCAATAAAGGCATTTTTGTTATTTATATATTTCCTTATGGCAGTGGTACCCCTTTACTGGATTCTGGTCACATCACTTAAAGAACCCACAGAGGTGTATACATGGCCACTTAGATACTGGCCCACACACATAAGTCTTGCAGGATATAGGTTTTTGTTTAAGTTTGCAAATTTTGCACAGTTTTTTAAAAATAGTCTATTTACATCCCTTACTGCATCATTTTTTGCCATGGTATTTTCTGCACTTAGTGGATATATAATGGCAAGATATAAATTTAAATACAAAAAAACACTTATAGTTATGCTATTTTTTGCACAGATGATCCCTACATATCTCCTTATGATTCCTCAGTACAGGATGTTTTCAGATATTGGACTTATAGATAATCTATGGGCACTTGTTATTATATATGTAAATGTGGCTGTCTCATTTAGCACCATTATGGCAAGGGGCTTTTTCTCAAGGATACCAAAGAACCTTGAAGAGGCAGCAATGATAGATGGAACATCTCGTATAGGTGCAATATTTCGGATAACTATCCCGCTTTCACTCCCGGGAATAGCTGCCATCTTTAGTTTCTCTTTCGTAAATACCTGGAATGAACTCTTTACCGCGGCACTTTTTATAAATTCCACTGAAAAAATGACAGTACCTGTTGCCCTTAACTCTTTTGTATCAAAGGCAGGGATACAGTGGAATGTTATGGGAGCAGGGCTTGTGGTTGCACTACTTCCTACTATAATCGTATTTGCATTTACCCAGCGTTATATCATTGCAGGGCTTACAAAAGGGGCACTTAAGGGATAGGGATCCCCATTAGCTCACCTATCTTACTGTAGAATTTCTCCTTTCTCTTGCCTATTTGTGTTACCATCTCCTCAATGAGTTCCTCGTCTTCATCCAGCCCCAGATTGGAGGGTGTACCAAGATGGGTCCGCTCTCTTATTACCTCTTCAGGATCAAGAGGTGAGAGTTCATCTATCCTTTTTGCCACCTTTTTGTATGCCTCTCTAAAAGGTATACCTTCTTTCTCTACCATCATAAGTGCATAATCTGTGGCAAATATCTCCTTTGAAAGGTCTTTCTTCAGATGTTCTTCATTAACAGATAGACCTTGAAACACCCTATCCATCACCTTTATACTCATACTGGTTATATCAAATGCAGAAAAGAGATACCCTTTTGTAAGCTGGAGGTCTCTACTATACCCTGTGGGAAGTTTTGAAACTATACCAGAGAGTGCTACCTTAAAGGAGGAAAGCTGTGCCGCTTTTGCCCTCATAAGTTCAAGCATATCAGGATTTTTCTTCTGTGGCATAATAGAGCTTCCAGAAAGTAGCTCATCTGGAAGAGAAAAGTATCCAAATTGTGGCATAGTAAAGTAGATGAGGTCTTGTGCATAACGGGAGAGATCCACCATGATTTGCTCCAGGGCATCTACAATGAGCATATCAAACTTCCCCCGGGAATTTTGTACATATATGACATTTTTCTGTACTTTATCAAAACCTAAGAGATCTGCCACAAGTTCCCTATCCAGAGGCAGAGGTACACCATAGCCTGCTGCACTTCCCAATGGAGATTGATCAATAATCTCATAGATATAGTTTATAAGTTTTAGATCATCAGATAGTGCCTCAAAGAGTCCATGTGCCCAGAGTCCTACACTGCCTGGCATGGCAACACGTGTGTGTGTATATCCTGGCATTGGGACAAAGAGGTATTCTCTGGTAAAGTCAAGCAGGTCTTTGCACAGGAAAGAAAGCACCTCTTCTATGTTTAAGAGGGCATCTTTCAT
>JALVIU010000201.1 GCA_027028665.1 Candidatus Atribacteria bacterium
TGGCTACGCTCTCTACCATGATAGGCATACCATACTTTATAAATTCACCGAATGTAATCTTATGCCCTGCCTTCTCTGATATACCAGATACCACTACATTGGCAGTTGCACCGACCAGTGTACCATTACCACCGAGGCATCCACCCAAAGATAGTGCGATCCATATGGGGAGTACCAGGTGAGAATGGAGTGCAGCCAGGGATGAGGGGTCAAGTGCTGGATTTCCTGCAAGGGTTGGGGCCATATTCGCAATGAGGGGATTCATTGTGGCCACATAAGGAATATTATCTACAAATGCGGAGACAAATGCAGAGAACCATAAAATTACTGTAGATGTAAGGAAAGATTGGGCATGAGTAAGATCTAATACCTTCTGAGAGAGATATTGAATAATCCCTACCTTTACCATGGAACCTACAATTATGAAAAGTCCTCCAAAGAAAAATAGGGTAGTCCATTCTATCTTCTCAAGCATCTCATGTATGTTAGTATCTGATATCCCAAGCATAAGTGTTGCTCCAATGAGTGCAACTACTGCAGGTTCAAGGCCTAACATACCGTGAATGAAAAATCCGATAACCACTCCAAACAATACGATAAGTGCTTTTTTGAGTAATTTTGGATCCTTGATAGCCTTTTTCTCATCCATTTCAAGAATCTTTTTCGCCTTTTTCTCGTTATATTTAAAGCTATGGCTGAACATAAGTTTTAGGGTAAGTATATATACTATAAGTATAATAATTACAACTGGTGTAAGATGATTTATAAAATCCATAAATCCAAGTTGTGCCTTGCTTGCGATCATTATATTCGGGGGATCCCCTATAAGGGTTGCAGTACCTCCAATATTTGAGGCAAGTGCCTCAGAGATGAGAAATGGAACAGCTGGTAAATCCATTGTTTCAGATATAAATAATGTGATGGGTGCGATAAATAAAACAGTTGTTACATTATCTAAGAATGCAGAGATGACAGCCGTTATAACCACAAAGAGGATCATAAGGGTATAGGGCTTTGCCTTGGAAGCTTTTACAGCCTTTACAGCTACCCATTCGAATATACCTGTCTGTTTTGTGATATTTACAATGATCATCATGGAGAGAAGCAGTACAATTACATCATAATCTACCCCAAACTTTGGAGAGTAAAATGCCTCATCAAAGTTGAGTATATGAAAGAGGAGTATAAGTGCCGCACCACTTAGGGCCACAACTACCCTATGTATCTTTCCTATACCAAGTGCCACATATGTGGCAATGAATATTATTACTACTATAATTTTTTCCATAGTTTTAAATATACTACCAAAATTTGATTTGTCAAGTATTGAGTTAATAATATAAAATTATTTTTCTTTATTGTATTAGATATAAATTACTTTAAAAGATAAAAAACAGTTTGAAAAAAGATAGATATATGTTATAATACTAATACAATATAAAAAAGGAGGATAAGATGTTTGTAAGTATCACTCCAAACCCAGCTATGGATTATATAATGGTAATAAATAAACTTGAAAAAGGGAAACATGTAAGCTCCATAAATGATTACTATTCCCCAGGTGGTAAAGGAATACATACTGCAAGGCTTGTGGCCAAATTTGGATTCCCTGTTATGAGCGTAAACGCAATAGGAGAAGGAAGAATAGGAAGAAAACTCATACTTCTTCTAAATGATGAAGGCATATACACAAATACCATATTTTTAAAGGGACATACCCGTACAGATGTCGTTATTGTAGATCTTTCAGATAAAACAGAGACTACAATTACATCCCTGGGTCCTTCTATGGAAGAAGAAGATTATAAGGAGTTTATGGATGCAGTAGATAAATCTCTAAGGGGAGCAGAGGTAGTATTTATGGGGGGAAGTATACCTCGTGGTGCCCCAGATACGCTATATTATGATATAATAAATATGGCAAAAAAGGAAGGCGTAAAACATTGTATAATCACAGCTCGCGGGACTCTTTTGGAAAATGCAGCAAAGGCGAATCCTTATCTTATAAAACCTGATACATCTACAATAAAAGAATACTTTGGATATAGTATATACGATCTCGATGGTGCAATTAAGATAGGTGAGAAACTTTTAGAACTCGGAGCAGAAAATGCTATTGTTTCATATAAAGATACACATGATGTACTTATAACGAAAAGCAAGAAAATACTCTATGAGGCTAAGATAGAAGGTCCTATCAACCTGTTTGGTGCACCTGAAGCACTCCTTGCAGGTGTCTCTATTGGAATTATGAGGGGGCATACTATTGAGGAGGCTGCAAGATATGGGCTGGCCCTTGGGCTTAAGGTAGCAACCCTTGAAAGTGTATCTATTTTTGATTTCTCGCCACAGGATGTAGAAGAGTTCTTATTAAAGATTGAAGTTAGAGAACTATAATGTAAAAAGGAGGCCATTATGAAGGTAAGGGATGTTATGAGGAGGGATCTTACTTCTATTCCGGCCACTATGAAAATTGGAAGAGTTATAGAGCTTTTAGAACGTATGAGGATATCTGAGCTTATTATAACAGATAGTAATTTTAAGGTGAAAGGGATAGTTACAGATGGTATTATCTTAAAAGCTGCATTACCTCGTTATTTTTCTTATCTTGATACAACTGCATATTTACCTGATCTTAATGAATTTGCAAGAGGTTTAAAAGAGCTTTCCGAGAGAGAAATAGGGGAAATAATGATAGAGGATATATATGTTATATATGAAGATACAAAGGTCCTTGATCTGGTGGAAGTTATGATAGGTAGAAGGCTTAAGATTCTACCAGTTGTGGATAAAGAGGGCAAGTTGGTGGGTATTGTTGATAGACCATCTATGTTTAAAAAAGCCCTTGAATATGATGAAAGTGAAGAGTAAAAGATATTTTGAAGGAGGTAGAAATGGCACTTAAGGGTAACGCTCTTATAGGACAATCGGGGGGGCCTACACAGGTTATTAACCAAACACTTGTAGGAATTATTAAAGAGGCAAGAAAGCATGGTGAGATAGAAACCTTATATGGAGCAGTACATGGAGTAGCAGGAATATTGAGTGATAACCTGGTAGATCTGGGGAATCTCTCTTATCCAGAGCTTGATCTTATAGCAAAAACCCCTGGTGCAGGTCTTGGCTCTGTAAGAAAGAAGCCCACTGAAGAGGAGTGCATGACTATCCTTCGAATTTTTCAGGCGAAGAATATACGTTACTTTTTCTACATAGGGGGAAATGACTCTGCAGAGACTGCACATATTATTGATGATTTTGCAAAGAGAGAAGGTTATGATCTTGTGGTATTTCATGTGCCAAAGACTATAGATAATGACCTTTTGGTGAATGACCATACCCCTGGCTTTGGTTCTGCCGCAAGATTTGTAGCTATGGCATTTATGGGAGATAATCAGGACAACAAATCTCTTGGCGGTATAAAGATTAATATAGTAATGGGAAGACATGCAGGATTTCTTACCGCAGCATCTGTTTTGGCAAGACAAAGAGAGGATGATGGCCCACACCTTATATATGTACCTGAAAGGGATTTTGATTTTGATAATTTCCTTCAGGATGTAGAGGATGTTTATAGGAGGTTGGGTAGAGTACAGATTGCAATTTCAGAGGGGGTACAGAGGGGAGGACAACCTATCTATTCTACTGGATATAAAGATTCCCATGGGAATATCCAGCTTGGAACTGCAGGAGAGTTGGGTGCGTTTCTTGCAGATTTTGTAAAGAGGGAGATGGGGGGACTTATCTTTCAAAAGCAATTAAGGGTAAGAGCAGATACCTTTGGATATGTGCAGAGGTCCTTCCCTATACAATCTGAGGTTGATGCCAGAGAGGCATATATGGTAGGAAAAAGAGCAGTAGAATATGCTATAGTAACAGAAAAAAGTGGAAGTGTTGCTATAAAGAGATTAGGAGATGATCCTTCCTCATATGCATCAGATACATTTATCACATCTCTTGATTCTGTAGCAAGACATACAAAGTCACTTTCTTCTGAATATATTTCCCCTCGTGGAAATGATATAACAGATGAGTTTAAAGACTATGTATCACCACTTGTAGGGACACTTCCTAAAATGGGATATATAGAGGGGATAAACTAAAAATAAAAATGAAAGGGAGGTGTATTTGAAAGGTTGATCCTTTCAAAGGAGCTTATGAAGAAAAGAATTAGTGTTTTAGGTATTGCTGTTTTATTATTATTGGTCTTTGCGGGTATTTCTTAT
>JALVIU010000202.1 GCA_027028665.1 Candidatus Atribacteria bacterium
AGCTTTTAATAAGAGATTTTAAAGACCATAATATAGATACAAATGGTATTATTTTGGAAAAGGGAAAAAATTCGATGTTTACCTGGATACAGGTAGATGAACAGGGAGATAGGGCTATAGTGATGTTTCCAAATACCATTGTAGACCTTACTATGGAAGAAATAGAGATAAGATTTAAAGAGTATATCAAAGATGTAAAAATATTTTCTTCTGAGGCTACATTGATTCCCTTAAATATTATATTAAAAGCTGCTAAGATTGCTGTTGAAAGTGGTGCAAGGTTTGTATTTGATATAGATGTTGACCCCCTTTCGCTTTCTGTCTCAGGATTGGGAGAAGAAGTAGAGCTCCGTGAACTTATCAGTCTTTCCTATGCTACTATACCTTCCAAGGCCACAGCAAAGACCCTTACAGGTAAGGAGGATCCGTATGAAATTGTAAAGGCCCTTTTAGATTTGGGTCCAGAAATTGCAGGGATAACCTTGGGAGATGAGGGGTGTATATTGGGAAACAGAGATGAAATAGTTAAAATTCCTGCATATCCTGTTGAAGTAAGAGATACTACAGGAGCAGGAGATGCATTTCATGGTGCATTTATATATGGCCTTCTTCAGGGATGGGATTTGCATAAAATAGGGAAGTTTGCAAATGCTACTGCTTCATTGGTATGTACAAGGTTAGGTGCAAGATCTATTTTTAGAAAAAAAGAAATTGAAGAATTTACCAAAAAATTTGATCAATAAGGAAGGAGGAATTGCGTATGACTCAGATAATAAGAGTACCTATAAAGGATGTTACTGTTTCTGATTTTGAAAAATATGGTTGGGTAGCAGGCCCTCAGACAAGCTGGACTCCAGTGGAGGAAAGTGAAGTTTATAAGTGTTGGACAGCTGTTTCTGATATTAAATTTGAGGCAGGAGATATAAGAATTTATGAATTTCCGAAGAGGCCCTTTACATTTGATTGGATGGAAAGGCACCTAAACACATATGAGGTTTTAGTCCCATTAGATGGAAATCCCAGTATAATAGGGATTTCAAGGGCCCACAATGTGGAAGACAAAGAAGATCTTCCTATAGCAGAAGAGGTAGAATTATTCTTCTGGAATGGAAAGGATATTCTTATCCTGGATAAGGGTGTATGGCATACTGCTCCATTTCCTATTACTCCCACTATAAGATATTTTGTTGTAATAGAAAAAGGTACTCCTACAGTGGATATGATTAAAAAGAATTTTAAAGATGGAAAAAGGGTAGAAGCAATATTCCCTGTGTAGAGATTAAAATTTATTAAAAAATTTTCCTTAAAATTGTATCTATTGCAATAATTTGTGGTATAATATAAAAAAGCACATTAAAAATTATCTTGAACAAATGTTCAAGATAATAGAAACATGCAGAAGTTAAGGTAGCCGAAATATAAAAATAATCCTCTGGTTATCCTTAGAAGAATAGCAAGGGTGAGTTGCCCCAGGTTTATACCCGAAGAGGGTGTAGTAGTATCCTGTGAAGTGGGAAACTCCTCATTTTAACAAGAGGAGTAAGTCACCTTACAATAAAAAGGCTGTATAGAGCCTAAACTAATTAAGGGGGTATTTGTATGTTTAAGAAAAAGCTTACAAGGCGCGAATTTTTAAAGTACACAGGCGCCACAGGTGCAGCTTTGGCCGCAAGCAGTGCTTTAGGTCCTGTTGCTCGGGTATTTGCAAAGGATAAGATTAAAGTACCAATTGGTGACCCAAATTACTTTAAGGGAATGAAGCTTAATTATGTACAGGACACCAACTGGTTACATGCACCCCTATTTGTTTCACCACATATTGAAAAAGAGGCAGGAGTTAGTGTAGGAAGGGATACAGTAGAATATTTCAAGATTGGAGAAGGATTTTCAAAAATAATGCCTCAGCTTATGTCTAAGAAGCCAAAATGGGATTGGATTCAATTTTCTCCAATGTTTTTAGGTAGTTTTGTTTCTATGGGGGCACTTGAGCCACTTGATCCATATCTTGAGAAGTATGCAGGTACAGATGAATATCTTAATCAGGTAATGCCTGCATACCGTGAGTTTTATATGAAGTGGGATGGAAAGGTCTATGGTGTAATGCTTGATGGTGATATTCACCTTCTCCATTATCGTCCTTCCTTCTTTAATGATCCAGAACTTAAAAAGAAGTTTGAAAAGAGATTCAAAAAAGAACTTAAGCCACCTGAGACATGGTATGATTACAGAGATACAGCCCAATTCTTTACAGAAGAATTAAAAAATAAAGGGATATATGGTGTTGAGTGGGTAGTAAATAATCCGCTATTCGGATGGGGATTCTATTATGATATGATCGCATCAAAGGGTATAAACTATTTTGATGAAAATATGAATCCAACTATTGTAAATGATGATGCAGTAGAGGCATTAGAGCTATTTAAAGAGATTAACCAATTTGCACCTCCAGGACATGAAACAATGGGTATAGATGAAACAATTACCTACTGGCAAAGTGGTAGAGTGGTAATGGCTGTCTGGTGGATAGACCTTACAGAGTTTACTGCACAGGCAAAACCAGAGATTGCAGATGACCAGGCAAGTGCGCTTGTTCCGGGATGGAAGATAGGAGATAAAGTTGTACATAGGGCTATGACCCTTTACAACAGAATTGCAAGTATTCCAAAGAATATTCCTCAAGATAGAAAAGAAGCAGCATTCTACTTTATCTATCGTCTATCTCATCAGGATTATAGTACTCACTATGTAGCAGATGAATATTCTGGTTCTGACCCATTTATGAAGAGACATTATGAGACACCAGAAGAATATCTTAATCCTGATCCATTAAGAGGTACATCTGATCTGTGGCCGACAAATAATGGCATATTCCATAAGCTTTCAACAGCAAAGAACCATTTGAAGGCTGGATATGAAAATGTTCAGGTAGGTTACCCACAATTTAACTGGTCAGGCGCTGTAGAGTATGCACAGAGTATGAGTATTAATTTCTCCAAGTTTATCTCTGGACAGCTTACTGCAAAACAGGCACTTGAAAAAACCGCTGATGAATGGGTAAAGATCGTACAAAAATATGGACTTGAGAGTCAGAAAAAACAGTATGCAAACTTTGTTGCAGGTGCTAAGAAACTGGGATACTGGAAGTAATATTTATATATTGATTTCTCTATGGGGGGAGTTGTTCCCCCCATTTAGTTTATATGAAAGAGGAGGATGATATGTCAAGAAAGGGAGAGGATATATTAGTTAAACGATATGTGCCCTTTTTATTGGTCTTGCCCGCATTTATTGTCTTATTCTCTGTAACAATATTCCCTACAATTTGGTCTTTATATATGAGTTTTCATCAGTATAACCCTATTATAGGGAAGCCTGTACCTGTAGGATGGAAAAATTTTAATTATATTCTTCACTGGGATAGATTTCAAAATAGTGTTGTTCACCTCTTTTACTACCTGCTTTTTGGTGTAGGCATCGAGATGATCCTTGGTATTACCGTTGCTCTTCTTCTGTACGAACTCATAAAGAGTGAGAAGATAAGGCTTTTATTACTGGTTCTCTTTATTATTCCTATGATGATCCCACCATCTATTGTAGGTACATTGTGGAGATTTCTTCTGGATCCATTCTCAGGGGTTGTAAACACTATTCTTTCTATGTTGCATTTACCGGTTGTAGATTGGTTTGGAAGTAAAATGGCCCTTGCAAGTCTTATTATAGCAGATATCTGGGAATGGACATCTTTGCCACTTATGATTATTTATAGTGGTAGAGTATCTCTCCCACAGAGTGTATATGAGGCTGCATGGGTAGATGGGGCATCTCAATGGACCATCCTTAGGAGGATTACGCTACCTATGTTAAAGGAGTTAATAGCAATAGCCCTTATAATAAGATTTATGGATGCCTATAAGTTTATAGATAAAGTTACTGTTATGACTCAAGGGGGACCAGGTGGTGCATCAGAGCTTCCATCATATCTTGCCTATCTTGTGGGTGCTCAACAGTTTAATATGGGAGTTGCAAGTGCTATGACATGGATTATTGGCCTTGGGTCTATTATTGTAATCATGCTCTTTGTAAAGTTTATGAAAAAGGTATTGAAATCCCAGAAGATAGCATAATTTAAGGAGGATAGAGATGTCTCAAAAGAGGTTTAGTTTAATAAGAACATTAGGTATTATATTTATGATTACATATATAGTATTTATTGCTTTTCCTATTTATTGGCAGTTAAATACATCATTTAAGCATATAGGGGAGGTAAGAAAGATTCCACCAACTTTTTTCCCAAAACATTTTACATTGTCTCCATATATCAATGTTATGAATAACCCTATGGCAAGAAAATCTATATATGATAGTCTTATTATATCGATTACTACTACATTACTCTCTGTGCTTATAGGATCCCTGGCAGGCTATGCCTTTGCCCGGTATCCAAAATATGCAGGAGGTGAAAACCTCTCATTTTGGATGCTTTCTGTAAGGATGTTTCCACCTATAGTGTTTATACTACCATTTTTCTTCATTTTTAATAACCTGGGTCTTACAGATACATACTTTTCTCTTATTGTAATGTACTTCACATTTAATCTCCCGCTTTCTGTATGGCTTATGATGATGTTTTTTGGAGATATTCCAAGAGAGCTGGAAGAAGCAGCATATGTAGATGGATATAAACCCTTTAGAGCATTTTTTAAAGTGACATTACCATTAGTGCTTCCAGGTATGGTCTCAGTAGTTATGCTTTGCTGGATTTTTGCATGGAATGAGTTTTTATTTGCAAATGTTCTGGTAGGCACCAGGGTAAAGACATTTCCTCTTGTAATACCTACTTTTGCATCGGGGAGTTCTATACTTTGGAATCAGGTAATGGCATTTACGGTCATTGCGATGTTGCCGCCAATTATCCTATTTATTATCCTTAGAAGATACATGATTAGAGGCCTTTCATTGGGTGTTGTTAAAGGATAAAATTTAATTTAGAAGGGGTTAAAGATATGGCTAGAATTAGATTTGAGAATATAACCAAAAAGTTTGGAAAGACAGTTGCTTTGAAGGATGTCTCCTTTGATGTAGATGATGGGGAGTTTTTTGTTCTTTTAGGGCCGAGTGGGGCCGGAAAGACAACAACCTTAAAACTTCTTGCGGGATTATATAAACCTACAGAAGGAAATATATTTATAAATGATAAAAATGTGTCAGAAGACCCTCCATACAATAGAAATGTGGCAATGACATTTGAAAGCTATGCCTTATATCCTCATCTTACTGTATTTGAAAATATTGCAAGTCCTCTTAAGGCACCAGGAAGAAATATACCTTCTAAAGAGGTAAAGGAGAGAGTAGAAAGAGTAGCTAGAATGCTAAAAATAGATCAGTTACTTGATAGAAAGCCTGCTGAAGCAAGCGGAGGGCAGAAGCAGAGAATCGCCCTTGCAAGGACCATGGTAAGAGAACCAGATATATATCTATTAGATGAGCCACTTTCCCACCTTGATGCAAAGATAAGATATGAGTTAAGACAGGAGTTTCATAGACTTGAGGCATTAAAAGGAGTAACAACAGTTTATGTTACACACGATTATGTAGAGGCCCTCAGTTTGGGGGATAGGATCCTTATGCTGGATCATGGAGAAGTCCAGCAGATAGGAAAACCCCGAGAGATTTATGAAGACCCTGCTAATATAAGGGTAGCAAAGCAGGTGGGACAGCCAGATATCAATATTGTAGAGTGTGTAACAAGAGTAGAAGGGGAGAAGATAGTTCTTATGCCAAAAAATGAACCGACTATAAATATAGAGATCAGTGATGAAGCACAGGCAGCATTTAGAAACAATACATATCCTGAAGTATTACTTGGGATAAGACCTCAATTTATAAAGGTAGGGGAAATACCTGGGTCACAAATCTTTGATGGAAGAGTAGATGTTTATCAGGTGTTGGGCTCTGAAGGTGTATTAAATGTAGAAATAGGGGATTTAAATTTGATTGCACTTACCAGCCCAGAGGATAGATATACCCATGGTGAAGAAATAAAAGTATATTTCCTTAAAGATAGGTTCTATTTCTTCTCTCCAGAAAATGGAGAAAGAATAAGGTTCTCTTAAGATAGGGGGAAAAAATGGCAAAGGTAACATTAAAAAATGTATATAAAATTTATACTCCTCGCACAAAAGGGGGGAAAGAAGTAGAAGCTGTAAGGGATCTTAATTTGGTCATAGAAGATGGTGAATTTATGGCACTTTTGGGTCCATCTGGATGTGGAAAAACCTCTACATTGAGGATGATAGCAGGACTTGAATCCATTACAAAAGGAGATATATATTTTGACGATGTAAGAGTAAATGATCTTTCTTCTGTGGAGAGGAATGTGGCAATGGCATTTGAAACATATTCTCTTTATCCACATATGACAGTATATAAAAATATCTCCTTTCCTCTTGAAGTGAGGCATAAGTCAAAAAAAGAGATACATAAAATAGTAGAAAATCTTGCAAAAAAGTTTCAGTTAGATGATGTATTAAATGAGTATCCTGCTCGTCTTTCAGGAGGACAACAGCAGAGGGTTTCTTTAGCAAGGGCTCTTGCGAGAGAACCATCAGTTTTCCTATTAGATGAACCTCTCTCTCACTCAGATGCCCAACTTAGATTTCAGATGAGGACAGAGATAAAAAGACTTCATTATGAAATAAAATCTACCATGATATACGTTACCCATGACCAACTTGAGGCTCTTTCTCTTGCAGATAGAGTGGCAGTTATGAATTTTGCAGAACTTCAGCAGGTGGGCACCCGTGATGAATTGTACAATAATCCCTATAATCTTTTTGTTGCAGATTTCATTGGTGAACCCCCAATGAATCTTAATAAAGGATTAGTTACTCAGGAAGATGATGATCTATTCCTTAAGCTCTTAGGTTCTTCCATAACTTTACATATGAATGCAGAAAGAACAGAAAAGATAAAGAGATTAGATAAAAAGGAGTATATAGTAGGGATAAGGCCCCAGGATATTATTCCAGTTGAGGTACCCTCAGGATTTATGACATTTGATGCGGAGGTAGATTTTGTAGAATTTATTGGTGAAAGAAGTTTGCTTACCATAAAAAATGGAGATCTTACTCTTAAAGTCCTTGCGTCTCCAGATTTTGATGTGAAAGCTGGAGAGGTTCTTAAGTTTTCTTATCCGCCAGAGAGGGTACATGTCTTTGATATAGAGACAGAAAAGTCTATTTTAGTACTATAATCATGACAGATTACCTATTAGGTATAGATATCGGAACAACAGGTATAAAGGTTGCTTTGTTTGATGCAGAAGGAAAACTCTGGGGAAGTGAGTATAGGGAATACCCCTTATATACTCCTTCCCCATATATGGTAGAACAGGACCCCGATGATTGGATTCGTGCCCTCATAGAGTGTACCTCTTCATTATCTCGCTCATTTCCTCAAGCTATAAGAGATATAAGGGCAATAGGTATAGATGGCCAAATGCATACATCTGCCCTTTTGGATGCGTCAGGCAGGGTTCTAAGAAGGGCTATTACCTGGATGGATCAAAGAAGTAAAGATATTGTAGAAGGTATGGAATATAAACCTGGTAGAGAATATATATTTAAGCATACCATGAATTTTCCCACCACCACTTATCTATTGCCGAATCTTTTGTGGATCAAAGAGAATCAGCCTCAGGTTTGGGATAAGATAAATAAAGTCCTTATGGCAAAAGATTATATCAAGTATTGGCTTACAGGAGAGATGGTTACAGATCCGTCAGATGCAAGTGGGACACTTTTGTTTAATATAAAGGAGCTCAAGTGGTCAGAAGAACTCATGAACTATTTTTCTATACCTTCACCTTGGTTTCCAGAAGTTGCCTTATCCACACATGTCATAGGAAAAGTAAGAAAAGAAGCCTCTTACTTACTGAATATCCCATCCGGAATCCCTGTTGTAAATGGATGTGCAGATCATGCCGCTACATACATTGGTGGAGGCGTAATCTCAAAGAATGAAGGTGCTGCTATTTTAGGTACAGCAGGGGTCTTAAGTTTCACTACAGATTTGCCTGTGCCTGATCCCTCATTTAGATTACTCACATGGGCCCATGGGATCCCTCATAAGTGGCTACTTTTAGGTGTCATGCAGACTGCAGGGGCATCACTTAGATGGTTCAGAGATTCCTTTTCTCTTGAAAAAGAGTCATATGAAGTTTACTCAAGCCTTGCAGAAAAGGTTCCTCCAGGGTCTGAGGGATTGATTTTTTTACCATTTCTCATGGGTGAGCGAAGCCCTTATTGGAATCCTTTGGCAAAAGGTGTATTTTATGGTATTACTTATGCCCATAAAAAGGCGCATTTCATTCGATCCATAATGGAGGGGATAGGTTTTGGATTAAAGACTATATTGGATGCTGCTGAATCTTTGGATGTAAATATAGAAAGATTTAGAATTTTAGGTGGAGGGGGAATAAGCAAGGTCTGGCAAAAAATTATATCTGACATACTTGACAAAAGGATTATTGTGGTGCAAAATAAAGAACAGGCAGCCTTTGGTGCTGCTCTCCTTGCAGGTGTAGGGGTAGGGGTCTATAGCTCTTTTGAGAATGCAATAGATAAAAAGATTCAGATAGATAAAGAGATTTTGCCCACATATTATAAAGTGTATGAAAGAAACTATATTATATACAAAGACTTGTATGAGGTGTTGAAACCGCTATATGAAAGAGATTGAAGATAGAGAAATGACATTAATAGAACATCTAACGGAGCTCAGGACGAGGCTTATTCGTTCTCTCCTTGCCATTGCATTAGGGTTTATTATTACTTATTCCTTTTCACTTAAGATATTTGAGGTATTAAAGAAGCCTGTTGGCAACCTTGTTTTTTTAAGCCCTACAGAGGCATTTTTCACAAGACTTAAAGTTTCTTTTTTTGCAGGATTTCTTCTTGCTCTTCCCTATATTTTATGGGAAACATGGGGATTTGTATCCATAGCCTTGAAAAAACATGAGAGAAAATATACTATACTTTTTGTAGTATTCGCTCTTATATTCTTTATTCTTGGAGGATCTTTTGGTTTTTTCGTTATTCTTCCCCTGGGTCTTAGGTTCTTGTTGGGATACGGTCTTCCAGGTGTAAGCCCAATGCTTTCTGTGGGAAAATATACTTCCTTTGTTATAGCTGTTATTTTGGTTTTTGGTACAGTATTTGAAATGCCTTTATTCTTTTTATTTCTTGCAAAACTCGGGGTGGTTACGCCCAGATTTATGTCCAAGAATCGTCCCTATATTGTACTTATAATATTTATCCTTGCTGCGCTTTTAACCCCTCCAGATGTAGTTACTCAAGTACTCCTTGCGCTTCCTATGCTTGTACTTTATGAGATAAGCCTTATATTGGTGAAAATTGTGGTAAGAAAGAAAGAAGAAAGACAAAAAGAAGAATGATAAGATTTATTCTCGGTGGTGCCCGTTCAGGGAAGACGAATTTTGCCATAGAATCTGCATTGAAATATCCCCCAGAAAGGATATATATTGCTACAGCTCTCCCTATTGATGATGAGATGAGGGAGAGAATAGATGCCCATAAGAAAGAAAGGGGAAAGAAATTCCGGACATGGGAGATTCCTTATGCTCTTCTGGAAATTTTAGATCGGCCTTTGGAGGATGTAGGAGTATTTGTACTTGATTGTATTACTATATGGACGGCAAATGCTATGATAGAAAGTATAGATCCCCTTTCTTATTTAAAAAGTTTCATATGTAAATTAAAAGGTATTAAACCTGAAACTCCATTTTATGTAGTATCAAATGAAGTGGGTATGGGTATAGTCCCCGCTAACTCTTTATCGCGGAGATACAGGGATATACTTGGGAAAGTTAATACCTTTCTTGCACAGGAGGCAGAAGAGGTATATTTTATGGTAGCTGGCATCCCATGGAAACTAAAATAGCAAGTCTTTTTAGGGCTTTTTTGCTCTCCTTTTCTTTCCTTACCAGGATTCCTTTATCCTTTGTCTCTTTCAAAGATGAGGATTTTGGAAATGCCTCTTTATTTTTTCCTGTAGTGGGTCTTTTTTTGGGCCTGCTTAACCTTCTCATATACTTTCTTCTAAGTCCTTTTTTCTCTCTAAATATAGTTGTTCTCATCATTTTGTTTATTCAATATATGATGGCCAATCTCTTTCACTTTGATGGTTTTTTAGACTTTTTTGAGGCCCTTTTTTCACAGAGAAGAGAAAGAGATGAGCTTATAAGGATTATGAAGGATCCAAGAATAGGGAGTATTGCTCTTTTTTTTGGCGTTTTTTATCTATTAGCCAAATTCTTTTTTATAAAGGATATGCTTTCTCAGTTGTATGTCTCTATTATTTATGTATACCCAATAGTGGGAAGAATCTCTCAAGTAGTAGTTATGTCCTTCCTTAAGCCTGCAGAAAATAAAGGATTGGGTGTACTTTTTAGAGATATTTCACCTAAATATTTGCCTTTTGTATTTTTCCTTGGCTTATCCCTCGTATTTTTTGAGGGTGAGAAGGTAGTGTTTTCTTTTCTTTTTGTCCCCTTTATGACATTTCTTTTGGTCGGAATACCTGCATATAAAAAACTTGGAGGATTTACAGGAGATGTAATTGGTGCATCTAATGAGATAGGAGAGCTTCTCTTTTTATGTTGTTTTCAAATTATTTTCCATATGGTATAATATACGAAAAAATACTATTAAGGTGATAAAGGTGGATAATAAAAGACTTGAAATTCTTTCTAATATGAGGCTTTTTCCTTTAGAGGATAAAGATACTACTTATGAAACAATTGTAAATTATACGAGAGAACTATTCGGACCGCGGAGAATAGTCTTATATGTGAAAGATGATACATGGAAGAGAGAATATTCTTATCCTTCTGAGGAAATGCTGGGATTTGAATTAAAAGACGAGTATCTTGATAATATATATGAAAAATTTGCACCTTGTATATTCTCTTTTGAAGAGGCAAAAGATGTTGGTATTAATTTAGAAGGTATTACAATTTTTTTGTCCCTGGGTACAAAAGAGTTACCTATAGGGATTCTGGTGCTTGCAGGTATTAAAGGGGTAGTAGATGAAATAAAGGAAGAATTGCCTGTATTGAAAATCTTTTCGAGATATATAGAAGCCCTTATATATAATGTTAAGAAACTTGATAAAAAAAGAGAAGAGGAGAATATAGAAGATAATATGGTTTCCACTTTAAAGCATGATATTGTATCCATGTTGTCCCGAGAAGTAAGAACACCTCTCAGTTCTATCCTTGCCTATGCAGAAACTCTTAAAGAGACAGAGGACCTAAGCGAAAAGGAAAAAAAGGATTTTATAGAGACCATTTATAAAGAGGCCCTTAAACTAAAAGAGATAATGGATAGGATTATGGATTATCTTTCTATGCTTGTGGAGGAATGAATGGAACTTTTGGAAGGTGCAAAAATTGCATCATATGCAGCGGGAAAATTTCTGCTTTCACATCTTCATGAAATTAAGGAAGTGATGACCAAAAGTAATGCCTTCGACCTTGTAACGAAATTTGACAAAGACGCAGAGGAAATATTTTTTACATATCTTGAACGATACTTTCCGGATATTCCTTTTTTCTCTGAGGAAAGTGGAAAATTATGGACAGGGAAAAAGAACAGGTTTTGGGTAATTGATCCACTTGATGGAACAACCAACTATGTAAAAGGTATCCCTATGTTTGCAACCTCTTTGGCCCTTGTAGAAGATGGGAAACCCATTCTTGGTGTTATATATGATCCTGCTCGGGATGAGATGTTCTGGGCCGAAAAAGGAAAAGGCGCCTATTTAAATGGTTCTCCTATAAAGGTGTCTTCTCATAGAGAATTATTAGGTGCTATACTTAGCACTACATTTT
>JALVIU010000203.1 GCA_027028665.1 Candidatus Atribacteria bacterium
TTTTTTAGGAAATTTTCTACCTCTTTAAGTTTAGGCATAGATGGTATGCCCCCTTTTTTGGTACATACAAGGGCAGCTTGCGCATTTGCAAACTTCAATAATTGGGCAATCTTTTCCTTATCTGTAAACACCTCGGTACCGTATAATGAGAGATAATAAAGGATAGCACCCATGAATCCATCTCCTGCCCCTGTAGTGTCTACCACATCTACAGAAAAACCTGGAATTTCTACACGAAGTCCCTTGCTGCAAAAAAGTGAGCCCCTTTCTCCCCTTGTAATAATAATATATTTTGCTCCTTTATTTATTAATATATTACAATATTTGTGAATATCTATATCTGGATAGAGATATTCAAGGTCTTCCTCACTTATTTTCAATAGATCTACATTTTTAAAAATAAGATGTAGATCTTTTAAAAATGTATCTTTATCTTCTATAAGGTTGGGTCTTATATTTGGATCTACACTGGTAAATATACCATATTCCTTGGCCTTTAGAAATGTAGAAAGAGCTGTACTTCTTGATGGATCTTTAAGTAGTGTTATAGAGCCAAAATGAAAAATATCGTGATTTTTTAAAAATTCCTCATCTATATCTTTTTCCTCAAGTAATGTATCTGCTGTATTTTCCCGGTAAAATTCAAAGTCTGGAACACCATTTTCTTTTATAGACACAAAGGCAAGACAGGTTGGAGCATTGGTCCTTACTATACCTTCTATATTTATATCAAATTTTTTAAGGATGTTGCATAAAAATTCTCCAAAACTATCATTTGAAATCTTTGATATAAAACTCACCTCTCCTCCTAGCATAGATATTGCTACTGCAGTATTTGGTGGAGAACCCCCTGGATTTTTTATAAAACTTCCTACATCTTTAAGTGCTTTTCCTTTTTCAGATGCTGTAAAATCTATAAGTATTTCTCCCAAGCACAATATTTTTTTCACTATTCTCCTCCTCATCTATTGTCCAGCAGAAAGTAATAATGGCTAATTTTTTCATTATATATTATAATATAGTTATGGTTCATTTAGAGCAATAAAAAGTGACTTTTCCCTTTATTTATACGATATTATTCATTTTTATTCTTTCATAAATACATAAGGTTGTCAAGATATTTTTTCCAAAATTGTAAAAGTTTTAGATTTTTTCCCGATAAAACTTGACTTTTCCTTTGTTTTAAGGTAAAATGCAGTTAAAAGGTGTTTATTTCCAAAAATCCATAAAGAAGGGAGGTTGACGGGGTAAACCCGGGAAGGCTTATGAGCAAAGAGGCATTGGTAGAAAAAATTGCTGAGAAGTTAGGAAAAACTAAAAAAGAGTCTCGCATGATTGTTGATGCTGTAGTTGACAGTATTACAGAAATCTTAGCAGAAGGTGGAGTTGTACAGATTGTGGGTTTCGGTTCTTTTGGAGTGAGAAAGAGAGAAGCAAGAGAGGGTAGAAATCCTGCAACTGGAGAGAAAATTAAGATCCCTGCAATGAATGTACCGTATTTTAGACCCGGAAAGAACCTCAAGGAGGTTGTCAGGGGAAGCCTTAAAAAAGGCAAAAAGAAGAAATAATTAAAACCCCTATCCCTTTAAAAAAGATCAAAAAAGGAAGAAATAAAGGGATAGGGGTTTTTTAAGGTACTCTTCTAAAATATGTTTATTTTTTGCTTATAGAAAATTTTCATTTTAACTAAATTAAATCTAAGTTCAATATTATATATGCTATATAATATTGAAAATTATATTGAAAATTTTTTAAAATTGTGTTATTATATACAATAATATAAAAATTATCAAAATATATATAATAAATTGACTTTTAATTTTTAGGTTAAATTTTTAAGGGGGTGCACTTAGATGGCAGAAGTTAGATTGGTGAATGTGGTAAAAAAGTTTAAAGATGTAATAGCAGTAGAAAATGTAAATTTAGACATTAAAGATAAAGAATTTGTTGTACTAGTAGGTCCGTCGGGTTGTGGTAAAACTACTACTTTGAGGTTAGTAGCAGGACTTGAGGAACTTACATCAGGGGATATTTATATAGATGAAAGAAAAGTAAATGATGTAGCCCCAAAAGATAGAGATATTGCTATGGTATTCCAAAATTATGCACTTTATCCTCATATGGATGTATATAATAATATGGCATTTGGATTAAAATTGAGAAAGTTTCCAAAAGATGAAATAGATAGAAGAGTTAATGAAGCTGCAGAGATCTTGGGAATAAAACATCTCCTAAAAAGGAAGCCAAAGGAGCTCTCTGGTGGGCAAAGGCAAAGAGTAGCGGTAGGAAGGGCTATTGTAAGAAAGCCTAAGGTTTTCTTGTTTGATGAACCTTTATCAAACCTTGATGCTAAACTCAGGGTACAGATGAGGACAGAGCTTAGCAGGTTACATAAGAGATTAGAGGCCACTATGATTTATGTAACTCACGATCAAGTAGAGGCTATGACTATGGGCGATAGGATTGTGGTAATGAGAGATGGACATGTACAGCAGATAGGTGCCCCCTTGGAGCTATATGATCATCCAGTAAATAAGTTTGTAGCGGGATTTATTGGATCACCTGCTATGAACTTTATAGATAGTAAAGTTATAAAGAAGGATTCCAAATTTTATGTAGATGCAGAAAGTTTCCAGGTAAAGATACCAGAGAAGTTCTATGACAAGGTAAGTGAGATAGAAGGAAAGGATGTAGTATTTGGAATAAGGCCAGAAGATATGAGAGATAAAGAGTTTGTTTCAAATGTTGATCCAGAATTTATTATAAAGGCAAAGGTAGAGGTTATAGAACCAATGGGTGCAGAAAACTTCTTATATCTTACTTCTGGAAAGCATTACTTTATCTCTAGAGTAGATTCTAGAACAAAAGCAAAGGAAGATGCTTTTATAGAACTTGCTCTTGATATGGAAAAAATGCATTTATTTGATCCAAAAACTGAGAAAGCTATAATCTAAAATTATGAGAATGGTAAAGATTATTTTTAAAGGTTTTTATCTTATGAGTTGATTTATAGTTGAATTTTAATAATTATATAAAATAAATTCAAACTATAAAAGAGTGGGCTATATAGCCCACTCTTTTATAGTTTGAAAAGGAGATACAAATGTTTCTTAAAAAGCTTAAAGAAAAATTAGAGAGTAAGATAGAAAAAATTATTGAAAAATATGGTTTTGAATTGGTAGAGCTTCAAATCCAAAACGCAAAAGATGGTATTATTTTAAAAGTATTTATTGATCATGTAAACCAGGAAGATATAACTCTTAAGGACTGTGAATTTGTAAGTAAAATAATAGAGGAATCTTTAGATGAGGAACCTTTAGATATAGACTTAAATTTAGCAAGACTTGAAGTTTCATCTCCAGGAATTGATAGGTTAATAAGAAAAAAGAAGGACTTTGAAAGATTTAAAGGAAGCAATATAAAGATTGTATTAGACAAAGAAATAAAAAATAAAAAAAGGATAATAGTTAAATTACAAGATATAAAAGATGATGTATTGGAAGTAGAGATTGAAGGGGAGACAGCTTTTATACCCCTTTCATATATAAAAGAAGCCAGGTTGTATGTAAGTGATAAGGATCTAAAAGATTATCTAAAGAGGAGGAAAGTATAGTGAACTTGGATCTCATCCAAGCTCTTAATCAATTAGAAAAAGAGAGAAATATTCCGAGGGATATGTTATTTGAAGCAGTAGAAGCTGCTCTTCTTTCAGCGTACAGAAAAAATTATAAAACTACACAGAACGTCTTTATTTATCTAAATAGAGAAACAGGAGAGGTAAAAGTTTTTGCAAAGAAAAAAGTTGTAAGCAGGGTAAAAAATATAAATACAGAAATATCTATAGATGAAGCAAAAGACTATATTGATGCTCCTAAAATTGGAGATACAATAGAAATAGAAATTACCCCCAAGGAATTTGGTAGAATTGCTGCACAAACTGCGAAGCAAGTAGTTATTCAAAGAATTTGTGAAGCGGAAAGGAAGATTATATATAGAGAATATGCTGAAAGGAAAAAAGAAATTATATCAGGGACTATACAGAGACTTGAAGGAGAGAATGTTATAGTAAATTTAGGCAGAACGGAGGGGATACTTCCGCCTCAAGAACAAGTAAAGGAAGAAAATTATTATCTGGGGAAGAAGTTAAAGCTTTACCTAGTAGAGGTAAAGAAAACCAGTAAAGGGCCTAAGATAATCCTATCCAGAACGC
>JALVIU010000204.1 GCA_027028665.1 Candidatus Atribacteria bacterium
AAAAGGATCCAGAAGTCGAAGAACCAGACATAGATGACCTCTATGAAATAGGAACTATAGCACATCTTGTGCAGTTATACAAACTTCCTGATGGAACTATAAAGATTTTAGTAGAAGGATTCACAAGGGCTAAGATAATTGACATAGTACACAAAGATCCCTTTTATAAAGTAGAAGTGGAAAAATTAAAAGATAGAAAAATGAGGGGCTATAAGATGAGAATGGAAGCCCTTATGAGAAGTGTGCTGGAGGAATTTGAAAAATACATAAAATTAAATAAAAAAGTACCTCCAGAAACAATACTTACAGTTGCAAATATTGAGGATCCTGGGAGATTTTCGGATATAGTAGCATCTCATCTTTTGATTCGTACAATAGAAAAGCAAAAATTATTAGCCACTACAAGTATATATAAGAGACTTTCAGAACTTCTTAAAATTTTGACAAATGAAAATAGTATATTAGAACTTGAGGAAAAAATTCAAGGAAAGGTAAGGAAGGAATTAGAGCGGACCCAAAGGGAATATTATTTAAGAGAACAACTTCGTATAATTCAGCAAGAATTGGGAAGAGAAGATGATGTTTTATCAGAAATAAGAGAATACAAAGAAAGAATAAAGAAAGCTAAGCTTCCACGAGAGGTAGAAGAAAAGGCATTAAAAGAGGTGAAACGGCTTGAGAGGATGCCTCCTATGGCAGCAGAGGGAGCAGTTGTTAGAAATTATCTCGATTGGATACTGTCTCTTCCATGGAATGTAAAAACAAGGGATATATTAGATATAAAAAGGGCAGAGAAGATACTTAATGAAGATCATTATGGACTTGAAAAGGTAAAGGAAAGAATTTTAGAATACTTGGCTGTAAAGAAATTGACAAAGACATTAAAGGGTCCAATTTTATGTTTTGTAGGTCCTCCTGGTGTTGGTAAGACTTCTCTTGCAAAGTCTATAGCAAGATCTTTAGGAAGAAAATTTGTAAGGATGTCTTTAGGGGGAGTAAGAGATGAAGCAGAGATAAGAGGACATAGGAGAACCTATGTAGGTGCACTTCCAGGAAGAATTATTCAATATATGAAACAGGCCAAATCTAAAAATCCTGTATTTTTGATGGATGAAGTGGACAAAATGAGTACAGATTTTAGAGGAGATCCTTCTGCAGCATTGCTTGAAGTTTTAGACCCAGAACAGAACAACGAATTTGTAGATCATTATTTAGAAGTACCCTTTGACCTTTCTGATGTAATGTTTATAACAACAGCCAATGTACTATATACCATACCGCAACCACTTCAAGATAGGATGGAGATTATACATATACCAGGTTATACTGATGTAGAAAAGTTTCATATAGCCAAGCAATTTCTCATACCAAAACAGTTAAAGCTTCACGGTTTAGACGAAAAAATTCTTGCATTTACAGATCAAGCACTTTATAAAATAATAAGAGAATATACAAAAGAGGCAGGAGTAAGAAATCTGGAAAAGAATATTGCGGCAATTTGCCGAAAAGTAGCAAAAGAAATTGTCTCAAATGGTAAGAAAAAAAAGCAGATAAAAGTGAATTCTTTAAAGATAGAGAAATATCTTGGTCCTCCAAAATTTAAACGTGATGAAAAAGAAGAAAAAGATGAAATAGGTGTAGCAACAGGGCTTGCATGGACCCAATTTGGCGGAGAGATATTGTCTGTAGAGGCAGTTATTATGCCAGGAAAAGGCAAACTTATACTTACAGGACAACTTGGTGATGTGATGCAAGAATCTGCACAAGCTGCTTTGTCCTATATAAGGTCAAAGAGTGAAGAATTTAATATATCACCTGAATTCTTTGAAAAGCATGATATTCATATACATGTACCAGAGGGAGCTATTCCTAAGGATGGTCCATCTGCAGGTATAACAATGGCTACCTCAATGGTTTCTGTTCTCACAAATAATCCTGTTCGAAAAGATGTAGCAATGACTGGAGAGATTACTCTTAGAGGAAAAGTCTTGCCTATAGGAGGATTAAAAGAAAAGATCCTTGCTGCATATCAAGCAGGAATAAAAGAGGTTATTCTCCCTCTCAAAAACGAGAAAGATCTTGTAGAGATCCCAGAGACTATACGTAAAAAAATAAAAATAGAGCTTGTAGAAAATATAGACCAGGTATTAAAAATTGCTTTATTAAATAAGGAGGAAAAAGGTGAGTAAAAGGCATTTTTTTACTTCAGAGTCTGTTACTGAGGGACATCCTGATAAAATTGCAGATCAAATCTCAGATGCAATACTTGATGGAATATATGCCCAGGATCCATATGGAAGAGTTGCTATTGAAACTTTAACAACTACAGGTCTTATAGTAATAGCTGGCGAAATAAAGACTACCTGTTATGTGGATATGCCAAAGATTGCAAGAGAAGTAGTAAAAGAAATAGGATATACTCGTGCAAAGTATGGATTCGATGCAGATACCTGTGCCGTTATCACATCAATAGATGAGCAGTCCCCAGATATATCTCAGGGGGTAACAAAGGCCTTAGAGGTAAGAACTAAAGAAGAGGAAGAAGATGAGATTGCAAGAATTGGAGCGGGAGACCAAGGAATGATGTTTGGCTTTGCCTGTGATGAAACAGAAGAGCTTATGCCTCTACCTATTCATCTTGCCCATAGGCTTGCAGAGAGACTTGCTGAAGTAAGAAAAAGGGAAATATTACCATATCTTAGACCAGATGGAAAGACACAGGTTACAATAGAGTATGAAGATGATAAACCTATAAGGGTAGAAGCAGTGGTTGTATCAGCTCAGCATAGTCCTGAAGTAGATCTAAAGGATATGGCAGAGGATATAAAGAGAGAAGTAATATATAAAGTAATCCCAGAAAATTGGCTTGATAATAAGACGCGATATTACATAAATCCCACAGGTAGATTTGTATTTGGAGGGCCAATGGCAGATACAGGCCTTACCGGAAGAAAAATTATAGTGGATACATATGGAGGGTATGCACGTCATGGAGGAGGTGCATTCTCTGGGAAAGACCCTACAAAGGTAGATAGATCTGCAAGCTATATGGCAAGATATGTAGCAAAGAATCTTGTAAAGGCAGGTATTGCAAGAAAACTTGAAGTTCAAATCTCCTATGCAATAGGTGTAGCACATCCTATATCTTTACGAGTAGATACCTTTGGTACAGGCAATATCCCTGATGAAAAAATTGTATCCCTTATAAATGAGTATTTTGATTTAAGACCTGGTGCAATTATAAAAAAATTAAAACTTAGAAGACCTATTTATAAAAAAACAGCAGCATATGGACATTTTGGAAGAGAACTGGATGAGTTTGCCTGGGAAAAAACAGATGTGGCTGAAATATTAAGAAAGGCGGCAGGATTATAAATCATGAAGATTGTGGCACCAAAAGGAACAAGAGATATATTACCTCCTGAAATAAATAAATGGCATTATATAGAGAGCATTATAAGAGAGGTAATGAATCTCTATAGTTTCTATGAGATTAGGACACCTATATTTGAATATACTGAACTTTTTCAAAGGGGTATAGGAGATACAACAGATATTGTAAATAAAGAGATGTATACATTTTTAGATAAAAAAGGGCGTAGCATTACATTACGCCCTGAAAATACTGCCTCTGTAGTAAGGGCCTATATTGAGCATAAGATGTATGGACTAGGTGGCGTAGGAAAATTTTATTACATAGGTCCCATGTTCCGATATGAGAGACCTCAGGCAGGCAGGCAAAGACAGTTTCATCAATACGGAATGGAAATCATTGGAACAAAAGACCCCAAGGCAGATGTAGAAATAATAAAAGCAACAGAAGAGATCTATAAACGATTAGGTTTTACTGATTATAAAATACTTATAAATAGCGTAGGGTGTCCAAAATGTAGACCTTACTATGAAGAAGAGCTTAAGCTATATCTTAAAGATAAATATGATCAGCTTTGTGATGATTGCAAGGTAAGGTATCATAAAAATCCTTTGAGAATTTTAGATTGTAAGAGAGAGGGGTGTCGAAGGGCAACAGAAAGTGCCCCTAAGATTATAGATTATCTCTGTGAGGAATGTAAAATACACTTTGAAAAGGTCCTCTCATATTTAGATGCCCTCAATATAAAATATGAAATAAACCATAGATTAGTAAGAGGGCTTGATTATTACACCAAAACAGCCTTTGAGGTTATTGCAGGTGGTCTTGGTGCCCAGGATGCAGTAGGTGGTGGAGGAAGATATGATGGTCTTGCACAGGAAATAGGAGGAAAAGAGATTCCAGGCGTAGGATTTGCAGGTGGTATGGAAAGACTTATCCTTGCTCTCTCTCATGCAGGAATAGAATTTCCCCGTGAAGATATACAGGATCTATTTGTAGTTTTTCGAGAAGAAGTAGAAAAAGAGGCATTTGCACTTATATTTAGATTGAGAGAAAAGGGAGTAAAAGCAGATTATGCATTAGGGAAAAAAAGTATTAAGGCACAGCTTAAAGAAGCAGATAAAAAAGGCGTAAAGTATGTTGTGATTATAGGAGAAGAAGAAGTAGAGAAAAAGATTCTAACCTTGAAAAATATGGAAACAGGTGAAGGTAAAAAGATAACCGAAAAAGAGTTATATAAATTATTTGAAAAGGAGTAAGACCATGAAAGATGTCTATATCGAGGATATTAGTAAATATGTAGGTGAAGAGGTAAGACTTAAGGGATGGCTTTATAATAAGCGTTCAAGTGGCAAGATCCATTTTTTGATAGTAAGAGATGGGACAGGATTTCTTCAAGCCACTGTAATAAGAAATGAGGTTTCCCCTGAGGTATTTGAATTATCAGATAAATTAACCCAGGAATCTTCTATAATAGTAGAAGGTACCGTAAGAGAGGAACCAAGGGCCAAAGGTGGATATGAATTAACTGTATCCAATGTAGAGCTTATACAACTTGCAGAAGATTATCCTATTAAACTAAAAGAACATGGAGTAGATTTCTTATTAAGTAATAGACATCTTTGGATAAGAACTCCCAGACAAAACGCTATATTAAGATTGAGAAGTAAACTCATAAATATTATTAGAAACTTTTTCGACGAAAAAAGATTTACACTCGTTGATTCTCCCATACTTACACCTGCATCATGTGAAGGAACTACTACTTTGTTTGAAACTAAATACTTCGATAAAGCAGCATATCTTTCTCAAAGTGGCCAGCTTTATAATGAGGCAGCTGCTATGGCCTTAGGAAAAGTATATTGCTTTGGTCCTACATTTCGAGCAGAAAAATCAAAGACAAGGCGACATCTTATGGAGTTTTGGATGGTAGAACCAGAAATGGCATTTTATGACCTATATGATATGATGGATCTTGCAGAGGATATGATAATTTATATCATAAAGCGTATATTAAAAGAGGGAAAAAAAGAGTTGAAAGAGCTGGGAAGGGATATCTCTGTACTTGAAAAAGTGGATCATCCTTTTCCCCGTATTACTTATGATGAAGCTATAGATATTTTAAAGAAAAAAGGATTTGATATACACTGGGGAGATGACTTTGGAGGAGATGAGGAGACGGCTATATCTGAAGAATTTGATAGGCCAGTATTTGTGCATCATTATCCTTCTGAGATGAAGGCCTTTTACATGAAGCCAGATCCAGAAAACGAAAAGTTATCTCTATCTGCTGACCTCCTTGCACCTGAAGGATATGGAGAAATTATAGGAGGAGGTCAGAGGATAGATGATTATGATTTGCTATATAAAAGAATGGTAGAGGAAAATCTCCCTATAGAAGACTATAAATGGTATTTAGATCTAAGAAAATATGGAAGTTGTCCCCATTCTGGATATGGACTTGGTATAGAAAGGACCCTTGCATGGATAGCAAAGCTTCCACATGTAAGGGAAACAATACCTTTCCCTAGATTATTGTATAGAATTTATCCATAATAAAAACAATTTAAGAAGAAAAAAGGAGCTTGGCACTATGTTAAAAAGAACTCATTATTGTGGTCATGTAAACTCTAAGGATATAGAAAGAGAGGTAGTACTTTTTGGCTGGGTTCATAGAAGAAGAGACCATGGTGGAGTAATATTTATAGACCTAAGAGATAGAGAGGGGGTAGTGCAGGTAGTATTAGATCCAGAATTTTCCCCTGAGGTACATGAAAAAGGCAAAGACATAAGGACAGAGTATGTACTTGAAATAAAAGGTATTGTAAAAGAAAGGCCCCCTGAATCAATAAATGAGGAGCTTCCTACAGGAAGGGTAGAGGTTTTTGCAAATCATTTGAATATACTAAATGAATCTTCTGTTCCACCCTTTGAGATTTCTAAAGAGGTAGATATAGCTGAAGATTTGAGATTAAAATATAGATACCTTGATTTAAGAAGAGAAAGGATGCAAAAAAATATTATTATAAGACATAAACTCCTTCAAATAATAAGAAAAGTACTTATAGAAAGGCATTTTATAGAAATAGAAACCCCAATACTTACAAAGAGTACACCAGAGGGTGCAAGAGATTATCTTGTACCAAGTAGAGTAAATCCTGGCAAATTCTATGCTCTTCCTCAATCACCTCAATTGTTCAAACAGTTACTTATGGTCTCCGGTTTTGATAGGTATTTTCAGATTGCAAAGTGCTTTAGGGATGAAGACCTAAGGGCAAATAGACAACCGGAATTTACCCAGCTTGATATGGAGCTTTCATTTGTAGAGCCTGAAGATGTATTCTCTATAATAGAGGAACTTTTAGCTACCACCTTTAGGGAGATTTTAGATGTTAAAGTGGAAACTCCATTTAGTAGGATGAGTTATAGAGAGGCTATGGAGAGATTTGGAACAGACAAACCAGATCTAAGATTTGGACTTGAGTTAAAAGAGATTACAACTTTAGCTCAAGAATTGGGATTTCCTCCATTTTCTAAACTGATAGAAAAGGGGGGAAAGATTTATGGTCTGGTTATAGAACAGGGAGATAGATTTTCAAGGACAGAACTTGATAAATTAAGAGATGCGGCTTTAAAACTTGGATCTGGTGGTCTGGCATGGGTAAGATATGATGAAAAGGTAAAATCTACCTTTGGAAGCAAAGTCTCCCCTGATGCACTATTAAAATTGAAAAACAAGCTTTCTATTCCTGATAAAGGTGTATTGCTTATAGTAGGGGATAAAGAAGAGGTAGCACAAACTACTTTAGGTCATATAAGACTTACTATTGCCAAAAAACTAAATCTTGTACCTGAGGGGCGATATGAGTTTTTATGGGTTACAGACTTTCCTCTGCTTGAGTGGGATGAGGAAGAGAATAGATGGGTAGCAAAACACCATCCATTTACCTCTCCACAGGATGAGGATATACCTATTTTAGAAAAAGATCCAGGTAAAGTACGGGCAAAGGCTTATGATATAGTTTTAAATGGCGAAGAATTAGGTGGTGGAAGTATAAGAATACACAATAGTGATCTACAGAAAAGGATGTTTAATGTTTTAAATATAGGAGAAGAAGAGGCACAGGCCAAGTTTGGATTTTTACTTGAGGCATTTAAATATGGTGCACCACCACATGGTGGTATAGCTTTAGGGTTGGATAGACTCGTTATGTTTCTTACAGGTTCTGGTTCTATAAGGGATGTAATTGCATTTCCAAAAACCCAAAAGGCCGTGTGTCTCCTTACAGGGGCTCCAAGTAGTGTAGATGAAAGACAATTAAGGGAACTAAAGATAAAACTCGATGTATAAAAAGATCGAGGATCTAAGAGAAATCTATAGATTTAGATCAGATTTTATAAAAACAATAAGGGAATATTTTACCAATGCAGGGGTTATAGAGGTGGATACACCTATTATAACCCCTTATCCCTCCCATGATTTGAATATATCTCCTTTCGAAATAGACTACTTAGGTAGAACTTACTATCTTGCTACATCTCCCGAATTTTTTCTAAAGAGGATTCTTACATCAAAGATAGGTGATATCTTTGAGATTGCCCACTCATTTAGGGTTGATCCTGTTACATCACTTCATAACCCAGAATTTTTACTACTGGAATGGTATAGAATAGGATGGACATATATAGACCTCATTCGTGACTTAAAGGGGCTTTTGAATCTAATTTCCAGTAAGTTTTCCTTAAAAAGGGAATATATAAATAAAGAATGGGAGATAGTACCCCTTAGAGAGGTTTTTTATAGATATACACATATAGATTTAGAAGACCTATTTGATTATAATAGAAGAAGAGAGATTGCAAAAAGAGAAGGATATGCAGATGAGGATTTCTCAACTATCTTTTATAAACTCTTTATTACATATGTAGAGGATAAATTAGGAGAGGAAAGGCCTACTGTGATATACGATTATCCAGAGGTTTTGGGTGGTTTTGCAAAAAGAACTGATAGAGATCAAAGATTTACTCAAAGGATTGAGCTCTACCTATCTGGGATAGAGATTGCAAATGGATATACAGAAATAATAGATCCCAAGGAACAAAAGGAAAGATGGGAGCACTACAGGCAAAAAGGACTCCCTTATGATGAGGACTTTTTATATTATCTATCATATGGGATGCCAGATGCCGCAGGTATTGCCCTTGGCATAGATCGACTTATGATGTTTTTTTTGGACAAAAATGATATAGGTGAGGTATTCCCCTTTTCTTTTAAGTATTTTACAAAAGGAAGTGGTGGACTTTATGAAGGATAACAAGCAGAAAAAAATCTTCCTAATAGATGGAAATGGCCTGGCATATAGGGCATACTATGCCCTCCCCCCTCTTACA
The DNA here is from genome assembly GCA_027028665.1 of Candidatus Atribacteria bacterium. Classification (GTDB taxonomy): domain Bacteria; phylum Atribacterota; class JALVIU01; order JALVIU01; family JALVIU01; genus JALVIU01. The sequence goes on from JALVIU010000204.1 coordinate 8,765, forward strand.
AACTCAAAAGGGGAACCCACAGGAGCAGTATATGGTTTTACTCAGATGCTTTTTAAACTTTTAAATGAAAATCCTTATGCGATAATAGCTACATTTGATAAAAAAGGACCTACCTTTAGACATGAAGAATATAAAAAATACAAGGCACAAAGACCATCTATGCCAGAGGATCTTGTATTTCAGTTGCCTCTTATAAAAGAGGTAATCTCTGCACTCGGGATACCCATATTTGAAAAGGATGGGTATGAGGCAGATGACCTTATTGGATCCATTGCCCGTCTTGGAGAAGAGAATGGTTATAATGTTTACATTGTAACAGGAGATAGGGATGCCCTTCAATTGGTCACTCCGAGGGTTAAGGTACTCCTCACTCAAAAGGGTATTACCGATATGGAGCTCTACGATACAGAAAGGGTAGTAGAGAGATTTGGAGTATTACCTGCTCAAATTCCTGATTTTATTGGCCTAAAAGGAGATACATCTGATAATATCCCTGGTGTGCCAGGTGTGGGAGAAAAAACGGCAAGTGACCTTATAAAGAGATTTGGCTCTTTAGAAAAGGTGTTAGAAAATATCTCTCAGGTTCCTGGAAAAAAGAGGAGGGAAAACCTTCGTGCATTTAAGGATCAGGCAATGCTTAGTAAAAAACTTGCAACAATTATAAAGGATATCCCGATAGATATAGATTTTGATGCCATAAAGTTTAATCCTGAAAATAAAAATACTGATAAACTCCTGGAGTTATTTGAGCGTTTGGAATTTAAACAACTCATAAAGAGGCTATTTTCCAATACACCTCAAAGAGAGAAGACAGAAGAAAGAGAAAAGGTGACAGAGCTTAAAAAGATAGAAAATCGAGAAGACATGGTACTTTTGAGCAAATCTGAGGAAGATAAGAAAGAGCTTTCTTTCTTTATATTAAAGAAAAAGGGTCACCCAATTAATACACCTATTGAGGGACTTTTAGTGGCCCTGGGTGAGGAGGAATTTTATTTTATAGATAAAGATTTGTTTTCATATTCCCAATCTATATGGGATACAGGCATAGAAAAAAATATATATAATGCAAAGGAGATGTATCTTTACCTTTTACTTTACAATATAGATACAAAAGGATTAAAACTTTTCGATCCACTAATCGCCTCTTATCTCCTTGATCCTGGTAAAGGGAAATACCCCCTTGAGGATATAGCCTTTGAATATCTTAAATATAGAATGGGTTCTTATACAAGTGATGAGCAAAAATGGATAGATACCCTCAGGGTAGTTCATAGATTAAAGAGGATACTTATTGAAAGACTAAATGAGTATGAACTTACAGAGCTTTTTTATAATATAGAGATGCCCCTTTCTTACGTACTTGCAAAGATGGAGCTAAATGGAATAAAGATCGATGTAGATTATTTGAAGGATATGAAAAAAGAGTTAGAAAATAAGATATCTAATATAGAACAAGAGATTTATAAATTGGCAGGTGAAGAATTTAACATAAATTCCCCCAAGCAATTGGGAGTCATATTATTTGAAAAACTTGGTTATCCTGTTATCAAAAAGACTCAAACAGGTTATTCCACTGATATATCTGTACTTGAGGTCCTTGCTAAAGATTATGAAATTGCAGAAAAAGTTATCATATATAGACAGCTTACCAAACTTTTATCTACCTATGTAGATGCACTTATAAAGCTTATAAATAAGAAGACGGGTAGGATCCATACCACCTTTAATCAGACAGGTACTGCAACGGGAAGGCTAAGCAGTAGTGATCCGAATCTCCAGAATATTCCTATAAGAACAGAGCTTGGCAAAGATATAAGAAGGGCCTTTATCTCTTCTCAGGACTATATCTTGTATTCTTTTGATTATTCTCAGATAGAGCTCAGGATTCTTGCACATATGTCAAAAGATGAAAATCTTATAAAAGCATTTATAGAGGATAAAGATATACATACAATTACAGCAAGTGAGATCTTTGGTGTACCAGAAAAGGATGTAACGAAAAATATGAGAAGGGCAGCAAAGGCGGTTAATTTTGGTATCATATATGGGATAAGTGATTATGGTCTCTCTAAAAATCTGGGTATAGATAGAAAAGAGGCAAAAGAGTATATAAGTAGATACTTAAAGAGATATCCCAAGGTAAAGGAGTTTATCGAAAAGCTTAAACAAGAAGCAAGAGATAGAGGATATGTAACTACACTTTTTAATCGAAGGAGATATTTACCAGGTATAAATAGTAACTATAGGAATGTAAGGGAATTTTCGGAGAGAGCAGCTATAAATACTCCTATTCAAGGAAGTGCTGCAGATCTTATAAAGGTTTCTATGATAAAGGTAGAAAAACTCCTTGAAGAAAAGTATATAAATGCAAGGCTTGTCCTACAGATTCATGATGAGCTTCTAATTGAGACACCAAAAAATTATAATAAAAAATTTGCAAGGGATATAAAAGATATAATGGAGAATTGCATAGAACTTAATGTGCCACTAAAGGTAGATGTAAAGATGGGGACAAACTGGAGGGATATGAAGGAAATTCTATAAATGAGGAGGCTCCTATATGGCTATACCAAATAAAGAGAGAATACTAAATTATTTTTTAGATCTTGTCAAGATTCCGAGTCTTTCAAAAAATGAAAAAGGTGTGGCAAATTATATTTCTTCCCTTTTGGACAAGCTTAATATATCGTATTATATAGATGATGCAGGGAAGAGTATAGGTTCAAATACAGGTAATGTAATTGCCTATATAGAAGAAAGACCTGATGCACCTACTTTAATGTTTTCTGCTCATATGGATACAGTAGGTCCTGTAGAAGGTGGAGTAAAACCCAAGATAGAAGGGGATATTGTAAAAACCAATGGTACTACAATCTTGGGCTCAGATGATAAGGCTGGAATTACTGCTATTTTAGAGCTCCTTACTTTGATTAAAGAACAAAACTT
>JALVIU010000205.1 GCA_027028665.1 Candidatus Atribacteria bacterium
TTATAGATTCTTTCCTTTTGAGGGCTATGATGTTAGAGTCATAGCCCTTTTTTATTTTATACATTTTTTAGTAAACTATGTAATTCCCCAAGTACTTTTTTATATAGCTAAACCAATTATAATTCTTATAAAATTCAAATTTTCCATATTTTTAGCCAAAATTAATTAGTCCAATCTTGACAAAAATTTGATTATATGATATTCTCTTAAAAAGAGAAGAGGAGGTATCTTGTATGAATCTTTTTGAGAATATCTTTCCAGAAGGTATGATTCCACTTTATGCATTCGATGCAGAAATTGTTCCCTTAGATGTGCCACAAGATATATGGATAACAGATACTACATTTAGAGATGGGCAACAGGCCAGAACTCCTTTTACTCAAGATGAGATATTAAATCTTTTTGATCTTATTCATCAATTGGACAATGGAAGTGGTGTGATAAGGCAAAGCGAATTTTTTCTTTATTCCGAGGCTGATAGAGAGGTAATAACTAAATGTAAAGAGAGGAATTATGATTATCCCGAGATAGTAGGGTGGATTCGTGCAAAAGAAGAAGATTTAGAGTTAGTTGATGAGCTTGGATTAAAAGAAGTGGGAATTTTAACCTCTATCTCAGATTACCATATATATTTAAAGCTAAAAAAAGATAGAACAAGTATTATAGAATCTTATTTAAAAGTTGTAGATAAAACTCTTGAGAAAGGTATAGTCCCAAGATGCCATCTTGAAGATATAACTCGAGCAGATTTTTATGAGGTAGTGATTCCTTTTGTTCAGGAGCTTGTAAAGCGTCAAGAAGAGACAAAAATTCCTATAAAAGTGAGGTTGTGTGATACTTTAGGTTATGGCTTACCATTTCCAAATGTGACATTGCCAAGGAGTGTTCCCAAATTGGTATCTCTTTTGAAAAAAGAGACAGGCATTTCAGCTGCCCAATTGGAGTGGCATGGACATAATGATTTTCATTATGGATTGGCAAATGGTGTAGCTGCTTGGCTATACGGAGCTTCCTCTGTAAATGGAACATTGCTGGGAATTGGGGAAAGAACAGGGAACACCCCGATAGAAGCCTTGGTTATTCATTATATATCTATAGTAGGTTCCTTCAAAGGATTAAATCTATTAAAGCTTTCTGAAATAGGTAAATATTTTGAGAAAAAGTTATCTTACTCTATCCCTGAGAATTATCCATTCTTAGGGAAAAATGCATTTACTACTCGAGCAGGAATTCATGCAGATGGACTTTTAAAAGACCATAGAATATATAATATATTTGATACCGAAAAAATTTTAGGAAGAGGACCTGAGATACTTATAAATAATAGGTCTGGAAGGGCAGGTATAGCTTATTGGGTTAATAAGAAATTAGGAACTTCTAATGGGGACTTTATTTCAAAAGATGACTATAGGATATCCCTTTTATATGATGAAATTATGAAAGTGTATGAATCAGGTAGAATTACTGCTTTTTCGGATAATGAGATGGAAGAATTGTTTAAAAAATACTTTTAATAAGGAGGTGGTTTTTGTGAAGTCTTCTACAATGAAAGCCAAAAAAAACATGAAGGATATGCGAGATGTTAAGGACAGTTCTAATGAAAAGCAAAAAAATGTTCAGTTTTTCCATTCCGCTACATTTCCTTTAGGTTATTTTAATGAAGAGTTTTTTGAAGTAGCTATTCGGGAGACTATGAGAGGATTTTTGGAGGAAAATTAATGTGTGGGATTGTGGGAATAATTTCGTACAAGAGGGCACCTCTTGGAAGGTACATGATCCAGATGCTCAGTTCTCTTCAACATAGAGGAGAGGATTCTGCAGGTGTGGCAATGTACTGGGACAAGAGACATACTAGAGAGAATGAATTTATAGTAAGGATGCTGACAAAAGATATAATTGGTTCTGCAGGTAAAATTTCTACAGCTATTGCTGCATCAGGGGGTAATATACGAAAAATAAAACTTTACCCTATAGGAGGTTATAGCTTTGATAGGTATGTGGTAAAGATCCCTGAGGGAAACTTGGAACGTTTGTCAGAAGAGGTACGAAATACCGATGTGAGCGAGGTTCTAAGTATTGGACGTTGGATGGAGATAGTAAAGGATGTAGGATGGGTTAAGAATTTGGATAATAAGTTTGATGTATCAAATTGGGTAAGTACCCATGGTATAGGACACGTAAGGTTTTCTACAGAGAGTAGTGTTGATCTTCTTCATGCCCATCCATTTCAGTCTTTTAGCTACCCTGACATGGCGGTGGTGGAAAATGGACAGATAACCAATTACTATAAAGTGAGAAATATACTTGCCAAGAAGGGGCATAAATTTTATACAGAAAATGATGCAGAGCTTATCGTTCATTATGTAGCAGAGCTTATAGGAAGTGGGGCAACTCTGGATGAGGCACTTTCTCAATCTGTAGAAGAGCTTGATGGGCCTTTTACTTATATAATATCCACAGCAAATGAGATTGGTGTTGTCAGAGATAAATTGGGTTTAAGGCCAGGTGTTATTATGGAATCAGATAGTATAAATATGATTGCATCTGAAGAGGCAACTTTGAGATTGGTAGGTATAGAGGGAACTATAAGAAATCTAAGACCAGGTGAGGTAAAGGTATGGAGAGTAAATTAACCATAGATGCAGCTGGGTTATCTTCTCGGGATATTAACAAAAAGATAAAAGAAGTGGCAAAAGAGGGAGTACGCAATATAAAAATCGAAAATCTTACTACAAGACACTATCTTGTATCTGGCATATTGGAAGATATAAATATATATATTGATGGCTCGGTAGGTTTCTATGCAGGCTCTATGATAGATGGACCCAATCTTTTTGTAAATGGAAATTCTGATTGGTTTACAGGAGACAATATGACCAGAGGAGAAATCCTTATAAATGGTCATGCAGGAAACGGTCTTGGTCAGGGCATTTACGGTGGTACTATTGTAGCAATGAAGGATGCAGGTGATAGGGTAGGGGCCCTTATGAAAAATGGAACAATTATTGTAAATGGCAATGTAGGTGTAATGACAGGTCTCTATATGATGGGTGGGAGGCTTATTGTATTAGGAGACCTTGGTGACTATACTGGAGAATCTATCATTGGTGGCTCTATAGTCTTTTCAGGAAGCGTAAAGAGTTTTGGAAAAAATGCCACACTTGTAGATTTTGAAAAAAACGAAAAAGATGAGCTATTAAAATTATTAGATAAGTATAAAATAAAAGTAAATCCTTCATCTTTAAAGAAGGTAGGCATAAAAGAAAAGAGACCTTTCTATAAAAATAAAGATATCTCTAAAAATGTACAACTTAAAAATCTTTCTCCTTCCTATAGTGTGGATATAAAACAGGATGTGTGTATTGCTTGTGGTGCATGTATAGAGGTTTGTCCTTCTGGTGTCTATGCCTGGCATAAAGAAAGGGTATTTCCTCTTTTTGAGGCCAATTGTGTAAATTGTCAATATTGTATGAATATTTGTCCTACACATGCCATTACTGTAAGGCCATTGCCTTTGAATAATGATATTACCTGGAAAAAGAAAACCTATGATGAAATTATATATAAAACTTCAACAGGGAAACATATAGTAAGGGGTACGGGGGCCAGAAAGAGCTTTCCTGATTTTGATGAACTTATATTTTTAAATGCTCAGACATCAAGACCTCCTATCGATGGATATAGAGAACCTTGTAATACAGCTGTTTCCATTGGAAGAAAAAATGGACCAAAATTAAATCTTGAAGTACCCATAGTTATTGGAGCTATGTCTTTTGGTTCCTTAAGTAAAGAGGCAAAGATCTCTATTGCAAAGGCCGCTTCAAGATTTGGCATTGCAGTAAATACAGGAGAAGGGGGGATACTTCCAGAAGAAAGAGAAAATGCATCTATTCTTATAGCTCAATATGCATCAGGGCGTTTTGGTATCTCCGCAAAAGCCCTACAAAGTGCCGATGCAATAGAGATCAAAATTGGACAAGGAGCGAAGGCAGGTCAAGGTGGGCTATTATTGTCAGAAAAAGTTTCAGCTGAAATATCTGCTATAAGAGGTATACCCATGGGGACAGACGCAGTAAGCCCTTCCAGGCACCTTGACATTGTAGGACCTGAAGATTTAAAGATGAAGATAGATCAATTAAGAGAGATTACAGA
>JALVIU010000206.1 GCA_027028665.1 Candidatus Atribacteria bacterium
TGTAAAATGGAGAGATCCATATAGCATCAATCCCAAGATCCAAAAGATAATCAAGCTTTAATCTAATACCTTCAAGGTCTCCTATACCATCATTGTTTGAATCATAAAAACTTCTTGGATAGATCTGATAAAATACCGCATCGCGCCACCAATCACCCATATTACCCTCCTCTTTATTCTTCACTATTTGTGAATGTAATGGTACCTGTTGTACCTTCTATATAATCACTTTCTGCATTATATCCCTTTGCCTTTATATTTATATTGAGGCCATATATTGCATTTGTAATATTTACCCCAGGATATGAATCGTATTTTTTAATCATATCTTTTATATTATCACGGGTGTATATCTTTTTCCAGGAAATGGATCCCCCTGGTGGGATCTCATGGGATCCAAACTTTTCAGCGATCTCCTGGGCATCTAAAACCTCTTCAGGTATAGGGAAGCTTACAATGGAGAACTTCATAATGCCTTTTATCTCCAATTGAGATATATAGATGATTTGATCTGAGGGGTTTTCTATTTTTATAGTATATGCCCATCCATTGTCCGATGTTGAAAACGGCACAGGATTAGGGTAAGCGGTAATGCTTAAGCCAGAGGATGTAGGAGGCTCTGGTTTTGGAAGATTTGTAACTACACCTGCCACAACAGGTAGGGCGAGACTTGATATACATCCACTTAAAAAGATAGCAAGAAATAGAATTATCATGGTAATTTTTACAATTCTCATTTTGCACCTCCATAATTTCTATTAACTATTATAACATTTTATCGTGAGATTGCGAAGAGTTCCTTAGTGTTTAGAGCAATAATGTAATGATTTTTGAAATAAATAAAATGGCTTATCTTTTTATGATATAATATTTTAAAAATAAACAAGGGAGAAGATATGTATGAAAAAAGAAAATATAAATATACTTCCAGAGGGTGAACCCCTTTCCCATATAGGGGACAGTAATGTAGGTATTCTTTTTATCCATGGTTTTACCGGTATGCCTGAGAGTATGAGAGATGTAGCTATTTATTTTGCAGATAAGGGATATCATGTGGAGCTTCCAAGGTTAAGGGGGCATGGTACAGATAACTGGAGGGCCCTAAAAGATGTGACATATAAGGATTGGGAAGAGGATGTAGATGAGGCCTTTCTTTCCCTTACAAAACGTGCAGATTCCCTGTTTGTGGTGGGCCTTTCTATGGGTGGGACCCTTACACTATATCTTGCAGAGAAATATCCTGATGATGTAAAGGGCATAGTCCTCATAAACCCTGTAATATTTGTCCATGATAAGCTTGTGCGCTTTGTTCCTATTTTGAAATATATATTGCCTCCCCATCCAGGTATCGGTTCTGATATAAAGAAGGATGGGGTATTTGAGCCTGCATACAAAAAGTTTCCTGTGGATGCGGCGTATGAACTATTCAGACTTGTAGAACATGTGCGAAAAGACCTTAAAAAGGTGGTGGCCCCCCTTCTTATGGTGGCATCTGAACATGATCACCTTGTGCCTGTGATTGATAAGAAGCATATATATGGAAATGTTTCATCTGAGGTAAAAGATATTATTGTACTTGAGGATTCTTATCACGTTGCTACAATGGATAATGACAGGGAAAAAATCATAAAAGGAATAGAGGAGTGGATTCAAAAGAATAAATAAAATTTTATTTATTTTTTTTGTATTTTTTTCTTGACTTTTGGTTTTTTTATTTCTATAATTAAATTAATGAAAAAAAAGGCCTATTTTTTCAGTAAAAAAAGTACAAACTTACTTGATGAGCTAAGATCTGGGGGAGAGGTGCATTCTGTTTTTGACACCTCTCTTAATATACTCATTCCCCCTTCCTCCTTCCTTACCCTTCTTGCAAAGAAAAAGGAGATCTATAGAAATCCTATATCTATTGTAATAGATGTAGATTCTTTTAGAGGCTTGTCCATACTACCAGAAGACCCGGTGATCTATACAGGAGATACTATCATAATTGGAGATAAGAAACTTATTATAGATACGAAAGATAGGATTACATGGGATGCCTCTTTTAGATATTTTGGCCCTCTTTTATCTCCTTCTTCAATTGAAAAAAATGTAGATACCCTGAAATTTTTTATTAAAATCATGAATTGGAACAAAGGGATGTTGCCCCTTGTTATAGAAGAATTTCCCCATAGCCACTATACACAAAAGGCAAAATTTGCAATAGAACGCCTAAGAAGGGAGGATATACTGTCTGAAGCCAGGCTTTCCTTTGTGGGAGAGGGACTTATAGGACTTGGGGATGGACTTACCCCATCTGGTGATGATTTTCTCTCCGGGTTTTTGGTGATCCTTTATTATTTTGCAAAATATTTGGATCTTGAAGATGTGATAGGGAAGAAGATAAAAGAGATACTTTCCCGGGTTTTTGTCCGTACAAACCTTTTAAGTGCTGTATTTCTTACCCTTGCAGGACAGGGATATGCCTTTTTCCTCCTAAGGGAGATTATAAAAGATCTCCTTGGACGAAGGGGATTTGATATGGAGAACATAAGAAATCTCATAGAGTATGGAGATTCATCTGGGGCAAGTATCCTTGCAGGTCTTATATTTGGGATTGAGTATACTTTAAGATATCTATACAGAGAAACCAAGGAGGTACTTGTATGATAGTCAAGACACTGGTGAAGAAAAACGCGTATTATGATTCAGTAACACTTATGATTATTACAAATGACATCAAAAAGCTCGATGGTGTGGAAGAGGTCCTTGTAGGTATGGGCACAGAGCATAATATAAGCCTTGCGAAAGACCTCGGGCTATTCACAAAAGAGCTTGAAGATGTAACAGCAAATGACCTCATCATCTCCATGAAGGTAAAGGATGAGGGTGTATTTAGTGAAGCTGTTTCTAAAGTTGAAGAGCTTCTCTCGGCCAAGCAAGAGGAAGAAGAGAGTGAAGAGGTAAAACCACAATCTATCGATTCTGCAATGGATGCAAATCCCGATGCAAATCTTGTACTTATCTCCGTTCCTGGCCAGTTTGCTGCAAGAGAGGCAAGAAAGGCACTTATGGGTGATAGGCATGTACATCTTTTCAGTGATAATGTCACCATTGAAGAGGAATTGGAGCTTAAAAAACTTGCTCATGAGAGAGGCCTATTAGTAATGGGTCCTGATTGTGGAACAGCCATTATAAATGGTGTTGCCCTTGCATTTGCAAATGTAGTTACAAAGGGACCTATTGGAATAGTTGCTGCATCTGGTACAGGTGCACAGGAGACATCTACTATTATTGCTAAAAATGGTAGTGGTATAACCCAGCTTATTGGGACAGGGGGAAGAGACCTTAAAGAAAGTATCGGTGGTATAATGATGATCGATGGTATAAAGGCGCTTGCCGAAGATCCTGATACAAAGGTAATACTGCTTGTTTCCAAGCCTCCTGCAGAATCTGTTGCAAGGAAGGTCCTTGAAGTGGCAAAGGATACAGGAAAGCCTGTTGTAGTACACTTTATTGGTGGTACAGCAGAGCTTGTAAGTGAATATGGACTTGTATTCTCTGAAAGTTTAGAGGATGCAGCGCTTAAGGCAGTGGCCCTTTCGAAAGGGGAAGCTCCGAAAGATGCACCAGAATTTTCTATACCTGAGGAAAAGGTGAAGGAGATAGTAGAGAAAGAAACCAAAGGTATGAAACCAGAGCAGAAGTATATAAGGGGACTTTACTCTGGAGGAACCCTTTGTGATGAGGCTATGTTGTTTATGACAAGGGAGTTTGGTGGTGTATACTCCAATGCGCCTTTATCTCCTGAATTTAAGCTGGAAGATTCATTGAAGAGCAAAGAACATACTGTAATTGACCTTGGTGAAGATGAGTTCACAGTGGGTAGGCCACATCCTATGATAGACTCTACTCTTCGTTCAGAAAGAATTATAGCTGAGGCAAAAGATCCAGAGGTTGCTGTAATCCTTCTTGATGTGGTATTGGGTTATGGTTCAAATCCGGATCCTGCAGGTTCCCTTCTGGATGCTATAAAGAAGGCAAAGAAAGAGGCAGATGCAGATGGTAGATATCTCTCCATTGTAGCATCTGTATGTGGAACAGAGGAAGATCCACAGCCACTTTCTGAACAGGTAGCAAAGCTTGAAAGTGCTGGTGTTGTGGTGATGCCAAGCAATATACAAGCAGTGAGAATGGCTATGAAGATTGCGAAAAGGGGGTGATTACCATTTCTAAGATAAATGAGACCCTATTTGGGAAAAAGTTAAAGGTAATAAATCTTGGCCTTGAAAGCTTTGCAGAGGATCTGAAGAGGCAGGGTGTAAAGGTAGTAGAGGTAGATTGGAAGCCGCCTGCAAAGGGAAAGAAGGAACTTTTAGATCTGCTTGATAAATTAGAGGCTATTAAATAAGGAGGCTATCATGGCTATAAGTATTGAAAAGGCAAATAAAGAAGCCATAGAAAGGATGCAAAAGAGTCAGCCTACACTGGTAGGACTTGATATTGCTGGTAATGTTGTTCCCGGAATGAAAAAGAAGATGATCCTCCATGCAGGTCCACCTATTACATGGGATAGGATGTGTGGACCTTTGAAAGGAGCAGTAATTGGTGGTCTCATATATGAAGGACTTGCAAAGAACGAAGAAGAGGCAATAGAGCTTGCATCATCTGGTGAGATAGAGTTTTCCCCATGGCATCACCACAATGGTGTGGGACCTATGGCAGGTGTTGCTACATATTCTATGCCTGTCTTTATTGTGGAAAATACCACTTATGGCAATAAGGCATATTGTACCATGAATGAAGGACTTGGAAAGGTGCTTCGTTATGGTGCATATGATGATGAAGTAATTTCGAGACTCAAATGGATGGAGGAAGAACTCTATCCTGTACTTCGTGATACATTGAAGCTTTCAGGTCCTATAAACCTTAAAAACCTCATTGCACAGGCACTTCAGATGGGTGATGAGTGTCATAACAGGAATAAGGCAGGTACATCTTTGTTTATAAGAGAGATTGCACCATATCTTGTAGAGACAGATTATTCTGAAGAGGTAAAATCTCGTGTATTAAAGTTTATACATGGAAACGACCACTTCTTCCTGAATCTGTCTATGCCTGCAGGTAAGGCAACAACCCAGGCAGCAGAGTGGATAGAAGGGAGCACTATTGTGACTACTATGGCAAGAAATGGTACAGATTTTGGTATAAGGGTAAGCGGTCTTCCTGATCAGTGGTTTGTAGGTCCTGCCCTTCAGGTAAAGGGACTTTTGTTCCCTGGGTTTACAGATGATGATGCAAACCCAGATATTGGTGATAGTACCATTACAGAGACTGCAGGATATGGTGGTTTTGCTATGGCATCTGCACCTGCTATTGTACAGTTTGTAGGTGGTACACCAAAGGATGCTATGAACTTTACATTGAAGATGTATGAGATTACCGCAGCGGAAAATGAGACATATAAGGTACCATATCTCAATTTCCGTGGCACACCAACGGGAATAGATATAAGAAAGGTTATAGAAAAGGGTATACTTCCTCAGATAAATACAGGTATTGCTCATAAAAAACCAGGTGTTGGTCAGGTGGGTGCAGGCCTTGTAAATCCACCTGAAAATATATTTGAAGATGCTTTAAGGGCATTTGTTGAAAAATATGTGGGATAAAGGAGAGATGTGAAGATGGCAAGGATCGTTGTGGCACTGGGAGGAAATGCTATACTGCAACCAGGGCAAAAGGGGACATATGAAGAACAACTTACAAATGTAAAGAATACAACTACACAGATTGCAAAGATGGTACAAGAGGGACATGAAGTAGTCATAACACATGGAAATGGACCACAGGTAGGTGCAATACTTTTGCAAAATGAAGCTGGAGAGAAGCTGTATAATGTACCATCTATGCCTATGGATGTGTGTGGTTCTGAGACTCAGGGTTTTATAGGTTATATGATACAGCAATCACTTATAAATGAGTTTGTAAAAGAAAATATTAAAAAACCTGTAGCAACAGTAGTTACCCAGGTTCTCGTAGATAAGGATGACCCTGCATTTTCTCATCCTACAAAACCTGTAGGCCCTTTCTATACAAAGGAAGAGGCAGAAAAGAGGCAGAAGGAGCACCCAAATGAGGTCTGGATAGAGGATGCAGGTAGGGGATATAGAAGAGTAGTCCCATCCCCTGACCCAAAGGCGATAGTAGAAAAAGATGCGGTAAACTGTCTTGTGGCAAATGGAAGTATAGTTATTGCATCAGGCGGCGGCGGCATTCCTGTAATAAAAGAAGTAGATGGTACATATAAAGGGGTAGAAGCAGTGATAGATAAAGATCTTGCAGGGGAGAGACTTGCACAAGAGGTGGGTGCAGATATATTACTCATTCTCACAGATGTACCAAATGCCTATATAAATTATAAAAAGGAAAATGAAAAGGCCCTTGGCGAAGTTAAAGTGGAAGAAATTGAAAAATATCAAGAAGAGGGCCATTTTAAGGCGGGAAGTATGGGGCCGAAGGTAAAGGCAGCCATTCGTTTTGTGAAAGACGGTGGCAAAATGGCTATTATTACAGCACTTGAGAAGGCAGTGGATGCACTTTCAGGTAAGGCAGGCACAAGAATAGTCCCGTAATTTATAGAGAAAGGGGGCTTTATGCCCCCCCTCCTTTAATTAATAAGTCTATCTCCTATTAAGAAACACCTATTCTTTTATAAAGTAAAGATCTCTGTTTAATACCTTTATTCCTACTTTTTCCCCTGCAGGGAATACTCCTTCCTCCATGGTATAATCCACGACAGAGAGCTCTCCCCATGGACTATCAAGAAGGTATTCTGCTATCTGTCCGAGATAGAAAGAGGTCTTAACAGTAGCTTCAACCCCTGTCTTTTCTTTGGTAAGTCTTATGCTTTCGGGTCGTATTACTACTACCCCTTCTGTTCCAGGAGAGAATTCCTTATCTATATCAAATTCTATTTCAGTTCCTTCAAGTGCTATCTTTACCTTTCCATTATCGTATGATACGACCTTTCCATTTACCAGATTGGCCTCTCCGATAAAGTCTGCAACAAACTTATTGGCGGGACGCCTGTAGAGGGTTTCAGCATCTCCGATCTGTTGGATCTTACCCTGAGACATGACCACAATCATATCTGACATGGACATGGCCTCTGATTGGTCATGTGTTACATATACTGCAGTAATACCAAATTGTTGCTGTATATTTCTTATTTCTCCACGCATCCTCCGTCTCAGTTTTGCATCGAGATTGGAAAGAGGCTCATCAAAGAGGATTACCTTTGGTCTTAGGATCAATGAACGTGCAAGTGCAACACGCTGTTGCTGTCCCCCTGAGAGCTCTCTTGGAGACCTATTTTCAAGACCAGAAAGACCCATAAGCTCCAGGATCTCTCGTACCATATCTTTTATCTCTTGTTCTTTATATCCTTTTATTTTAAGACCATATGCAATATTGTGATACACGGTAAGATGTGGGAAAAGTGCATAGGATTGGAAAACCATGGTAACATCTCTTTCATTTGCCAGGAGTCCTGTTACATCGTCATCACCGATAAATACCCTTCCTTTGGTTACCTCTTCAAGCCCTGCTATAATGCGAAGGGTAGTAGTTTTTCCACACCCTGAAGGCCCGAGGAGTGTATAAAACTTTCCTGCTTCGATCTCAAGGGTTATGCCATCTACTGCCTTTACATTCCCAAAATATTTATATACATTATCCAAATAGACTCTTGATGCCTCTATTTTCATAAGCTAATCTCCTGTCTTACCCCAATTTTGTTTACCAGGGAGTACATGATAAGGATAACCGCAAGTATAATAGCTATTAAAACTGTACTATATGCGGATGCAACCCCCAATGTACCTGCCTCTATACGATTTAAGATAACCACTGTTGCAACTCTTGTTCTTGCTGTGGTTAAGAATATAACTGCACTTATTGCTGTAATAGAACGTACAAATCCAAACACCCATCCTGAGACAATTGCAGGTTTTATAAGAGGAAATACTACCTTAAATAATGTATCTGAGTTTTTCCCTCCCAGTGTAGTAGATGCCTCTTCAAGGGATGGGTCAAGTTGTGAAAGTGAAGCAATACCTGATCGTATCCCCACAGGCATATATCTAAATATAAATGAAAGTATTACAATGGTTGCTGTACCTGTAAGCATAAGGGGATATCTATTAAATCCTATAAGATATCCTATACCAATAACGGTTCCTGGTATTGCAAAGGATAAAAGTGACGAAAATTCAAGATAACCTCTGCCCGGGAATCTTTGTCGTGTAATAAGGTATGAAATCATTATGCCTATTGCGGCTGTGATAAATGCTGATATGAATGCAAACTTCATTGTAATCCACAATGTATCTGTGTATTCGTTGAAAAACCTTGCATAATGGGCAAAGGTGAATTTATTATTTATTCCCCAGAGTTTCACGAAACTACCATATATTACTGTACCGTATAGAATGGCTGTAAATGAGAACCATGCAACCATGATTGTAGTAATTGTGGATTCAAATGTTTTGGGTAGAGGAATAAACCTTCCTCCTGCAGGCTTTCCTGTAACAGTTATATAGGATTTCTTACCAATCCAGTATTGTTGCAATAGGAATATAAAGAGTGTTGATGCAAGAAGTACTATACCCAGTGTTGATGCAAGGGTTTCATCATATCTTCCTACTATACTAAAGTAAATTTCTGTGGCAAGTACGTCGTAGTCTCCACCAAGTACGATAGGGTTTCCAAAATCTGCCATGGATTCTATAGCTGTAAGTAAAAAGGAGTTGGCCACTCCTATACGCAAAAGGGGCCATACCACCTGGGTAAAGGTCTTCCATCTGTTTGCCCCTAATGTAGTAGATGCCTCTTCAAGAGAGGGGTCGAGGGATTTGATAAGCCCATCTAAGAGCATGTATGATATAGGAGCAAATGACAGAGTCTGGGCAAGTATAAGACCATTTAGACCAAATATTGCCTTTGTGTGTAGATGTAGTAAGGTTTTTGTTACAAATCCCTGTACGCCAAACATATATATAATTGCAAGACCTATAAGAAAAGGTGGTGTAATTATAGGTAATAAGGAGAAAACAGATATGACCTTTCCTATCCACTTTATCCTGGATCTATTTGCCAAAAGGGCGAAAATAAATCCTAACAGAGTAGATGTTACCCCAACGATGGCTGCCAGGGTAAATGTATGCCTTAGTACCCTGAAGAGCTGGAAGTATCCCTTTAAGGTGGTAATAAACTGCTTAGGTACCAAAACCCCATATTGTGTAGTGATACTCCTTATGAGTATAACTATAAGAGGATAGACTATAAACATTGTTACAACAAGCATGGATACCCAGATAGACCAGGATAGAAATCTATCTCCCTTTATAAAGGAGATGTCAGAAAGAGAAAAGGCAAAAATAGAGTAAAAAATAGAGAATATTAACGTAGAGCCAAATCCGAACGCCTCTTCTTTAGTAGGTCCAAATACGAGATACACAGTAATTGCTGCACCTAATACAGATATAATAAGAGAGATATATCCCTTTGCCTTTTTGTTTTTCAAAAACAGTGGAATAATAAATAGAAGTAGTAAAATACCAACTACATAAAATAGAGGGATCCTTGTCCCATATTTTATTGCAGCCTTTGCGGGATCAAAAAAATGATAGAATTTTTTATCATAATTTGCCCATGGTAGGGCTATATAAGCATATAGCCCTACCAATAAGGAAATAAGTATTCCCTTATCCAGTTTCATTTTACCTTGGTAAAGAGTATATCTCTTTTGTCCATTTATCTACGATTTCTTTTCTGTGCTCTCCCGCCCACTTGAAATCGTATTTTATAAGTTTTACATCATCAAAGGATACACCATACTTCCTTATAACTTCAGGAAGAGGTGCTTTTTTGTTACTTGGAAGCTGATAAGATTCTGCCTTTGGTGCAAGTGCCTGGATATCTGGACGAAGTACAAAATCTACAAACTGCTTTGCAACCTGTGGATGTGGGCACCAGTTTATAATACTTAATCCACCGATCTCATAACCTGTTCCATCTGCAGGAGGAATAGGAACTATAGGATAACCCTGTTCTGCAAACTTAACTACATCGTGGAGGAAGATAATAGAGATTGCAATCTCTCCCTTTCCAGCCATAGGACCAGATGCAGCACCAGACTTTGTATAGACTGCAATGTTTTTATGGAGTCTTGCAAGGTAGTCCCAACCTTTTTCCCATCCCATAAGCTGTAATATGGTAGAAAGTGTAGTAAATGCGGTACCTGAGGTATTTGGATTTGCCATACCTATAAGGCCTTTGTAACATGGTTTTGTAAGATCTTCCCATACCTTTGGAATAGGAAGTCCTTTAGATTTTAAGAGCTCTACATTTACACCCCAGCCAAGAGGACCTGCATATAAACCCTTTACCATATAAGCAATAGCAGGGTTCTTTGCCCAATCTCTGAGCTCAGGGATCATTGGAGATGTTGGATATGGCTGTAATAATCCCTCAAGTGCTGCTTCATAGTGAGGGTCAAGGGTACCACCAAACCATACATCACCTTGAGGATTGTTCATCTCTGCTTTGATCTTTGCCAGGGTCTCACCGGAGGATCTTCTTGTCCAGTCAACAGGGATACCTGTTGCTTTGGTGAATTCATGTGCAACAAGTGCAACCCACTTCTCTGCAGGGCTACCATAAAGTACTAATCTCTTTTCCCCTGCAAATGCAGAAAATGAAAAGGCAAAAATCAAAAGTAATGAAACGAGTAAGAATACCTTAAAGGTACGCATAATAAAAACCTCCTTTTGTAATTTATTCATCTTTAATTATACTTCTTGTGAAAATCTTTGTCAAGGAGGTAACATGCCCTATTCTATTTTTTCTGTTGTTACCTTGGTAAAGAGTATATCTCTTTTGTCCACTTATCAAGTATCTCTTTTCTGTGCTCTCCCGCCCATTTGAAGTCGTATTTTATAAGTTTTACATCATCAAGAGATACCCCATATTTTGTCATAACAGGGGGAAGAGGTGCTTTTTTATTGCTTGGAACTTGATTTGCCTCTGCCTTTGGTGCAAGTGCCTGGATATCTGGACGAAGTACAAAATCTACAAACTGTTTTGCAACATGTGGATGCGGACACCAGTTTATAATACTTAATCCACCGATCTCATAACCTGTTCCATCTGCAGGAGGTGTAGGCTTTAGAGGATAACCTTTTTCTGCAAATTTTACTGCATCATCTAAGAAGATAATTGCAATAGCAATCTCTCCCTTTCCAGCCATAGGACCAGATGCTGAACCAGATTTTGTATAGACTGCGATGTTTTTATGCAGTTTTTTTAGATAATTCCAACCCTCATCCCAACCTTTTAATTGTAGAATAGTGGCGAGTGCAGTAAATGCGGTACCTGAAGTATTTGGATTTGCCATACCTATAAGGCCTTTGTAACATGGTTTTGTAAGATCATCCCATACCTTTGGAATAGGAAGTCCTTTGGACTTTAAAAGTTCTACATTTATGGCCCAACCAAGAGGTCCAGCATATAAACCCTTTACCATATAAGCAAAGGCTGGATTTTTTGCCCATTCCTTAAGTTGCGGAATCATTGGGGATGTTGGATATGGCCATAATAATCCCTCAAGTGCTGCTTCATAGTGAGGGTCAAGGGTACCACCAAACCATACATCACCTTGAGGATTGCTCATCTCTGCTTTAATCTTTGCCAGGGTCTCACCTGTAGATCTTCTTGTCCAGCTTACTGGAATGCCAGTTTGCTTCTGAAATTCCTGAGCAATAAATGAGACCCAGGTTTCCTCAGAACTGCCGTAAAGTACAAGCCTTTTTTCCCCGGCAAGTGCAGAAATAGTAAACATGAAGATAAATGCTAAAAGAAAAACTAAAAAGATTTTAAAAATACGCATTTTGTAACCCCCTCCTTTAAAATTTATTTAATAAATAATACATCTTATAAAAGTTTTTGTCAACAATAATTAAAAAATTTTTTTAAATTTACTTTTAACTGCTCTATATCCCAGATATTTTTATAGCGAGCATTACAAAGAAAGGGAAAGTAATAAGACTTAACATGTACATGATAAATGCAGATTGACTTGCAATTACGTCGTTTCCTCCATAGAAACGGATATACACGCTTACACTTATAGCAACAGGGGATGCCCCTTCCATTATAAGCATAAATTTTAGATATCCTGGCATGGGGATAAGTATAGCAATAATGAGGAAAATAGTAGGTATAATAATAAGCTTTAAAAAACTTGCCCAGAGTGCATGGGAATAATCTATTGGTCTTTTATTTTCAAATGAATAATAGAGAATACCACCCAATGTAAATAGTATAATAGGTATAGTTATGTTGCCCACTCGTTCAAATGCATTCATAAGGACTTTGGGCATGTAATTATTAAAATGCAGGAAAACAAAGAGAAGGGCAATAGTAAGCGCTATAATAGGCATGCTGAGGAAGGTTTTTATCCCTATACCATCCTTTTTCTCTGGTGCAAAAAAGAATTTTGTGGTAGAGATGATAATGGGCCCATAGAACATACAGAACAAAAAAATGTATACGAAAAATAGGGAAGCCTTTTCAGGAGAAAATAGAGAAGAAACTACTACAAGCGGAAGATATGCTCCATTTTGAAAGGCAGAAAGCATGATAAATTCTCTTTTATAGGTTATCTTTTTATTAATTTTTAAGAAAATATAGGCAATGATTACTCCGCCAAACATTACCAGTATGTTTGCAAGAGGTAATAGATACCAGTAGGGGGTAGAACTTGCCTGGGAAAACTTTTTAGTAATATTTACAAATATTAATAAAGGATATGTAAGATTTACGGTAAGTGCTCCCAGGTGTTTGGTATCCTCTCTGGATAGCCATCCAAAGTGAAAGGCCAAGACTCCTAATATTGCAACAATAGATATTTCAATTATCGCTTTGAATACTACCCAGATTGTCATATTTCCCTCCCTTACTTTTTATTATATCATGAAGTTTGATTTTAATAAATGGTAAAAATATAAAAGGTTATATTTAATAGTGAATAATATAAGCTTTTATAAAAAGGGAAACTTTATGGTGTATTTAGGTTTCCTTGTGTTATAATAGATAAAAAATGGGAGGAGGAATATGGAAAAAAGGAGTTTAGGGACCAGTGGTATTGAGGTATCCATTTTGGGTCTTGGTGGCTTTCATCTCCTGGAAATAAAGACAGCACAGGTGGCACAACTTGTTGATTATTTTATAGATCAAGGTGGTAACTATTTTGAAACAGCAGCAGAATATGGAAATGGAGAGTCAGAGAAAAAACTTGGATATACACTAAAAGGAAAGAGAGATAAGATTGTGCTTGCATCTAAAGTACATAAAAGGGATAAAGAAGGGGCAAGGCACTATCTTGAGAGGACTTTAAAGAATTTAGATACAGATTATCTGGATATATGGTTTTTACATCATGTAGTAACACCAGATGACCTCTCTTCACTTCTGGATAGGCCTTCTGCGCTGGATGTGGCTCTATCTGCAAAAAAGGAGGGTAAGATAAGGCTTATAGGTGTATCTACCCATGGAAGGCCAGATTTTGCCATGGAACTTATAGAGAAAACAGGCGAGATAGATGTGGTTATGACACATTTTAATTATTTCGATAAGTTTAATTTTCCCAAGATAGAGGATGAGCTTATTCCTCTTGCAAGGGAGAAGGGAATGGGTATAGTGGGTATGAAGGCATTTGCAGATGGCTTTTTGCATAGGCATCCAGAAGATGCCTTAAGATATGCCCTATCTTTGGATGTTGACACTATGGTAGTTGGTGCAAATAATATAGAGCTTCTAAAAAAAGATATAGGGATCCTGAATAACTTTACTCCTATGTCTAAGGATGAGATGGAAGAACTTTTTCTAAACGCAGAAGAGCTGGGAAACTATGTATGTAGACAGTGTGATAAGTGTCTTCCATGTCCAGAGGGTATAGAAATACCAGAGATATTTAAATACGAGGGCTGGTATGATAGACAGATGAGAGATTATAATATACACCCTATCGAAGAGCATATAATGAGGGAACACCTTGCATTCTGGTTTAATGGTGATTACAAGGATGCACCGATAGAGGCATACAAAGAGCTTAAGGTAAATTACCTTGCATGTACACATTGTAATATATGTAGTAGTCGCTGTCCTTACAATATAGACATACCTGAAAAGCTAAAGATCGTACATAAAAAACTTGCAGAAGGAGAGCTTCTTATATAAAAAAGGATTGAGGGGGTAGCCCTCAATCCTTAAGTACCCCTACCATGGGGAACCTCTTAATGAATTCTGATCCATGAGGTGCATCTTTTAGTGCATCTGTAAGGTCTTCTCCTGCCCTATGTAAGGCCTGGTGTTTTCCACCCATCCAGAGAAAGCTCTTTGTAACATCATATACTTTTCCTTCAAAGGCTATATAGGAAGGTTTACCATTTTCACCATTGAAGTAAGAAAGCTCTTCCTTTGTAAATATCTTCATGTTTTTACCTTAAAAATTTTGATACAAAGGGTGATGTCTCTCCACGTCTTAAGAAATGTCCAGATGGCCCCTCTCCTAAGAACTCAGAAAACCAGGATTCATGTTCAATCTCCTCATGGAGTATGGAAAGTGCAAGATCGTATGTTCTGTGATCTTTCCCTGCTGTCATATTACAGATCTGGGTATATCCTCTTACTGCACATCTTTCTGCCTCTACCAATATCTTCAGGATTCCCTCTACATCATTAGGTGAATCTGGAAGATTTGCTGGGGGACATGCAGACATATCATGAAATTCTTTCATGCTGTTTGGGAGGCTCCCTCCAAGCTCATAGATCCTGGGAACTAATGCCTCAAAATGATTTCTGTCTTCAATTCTTGCAGTTTCTGCAATCTCTTTTAAGCCCTCTCCTTGAAGTCCTATGAGATTTACCCTTAGTATCGTGTAGTAGTAAAATGTTGTAAGCTCTGCTGCTGCGTTTTTAACCAAAAGTTCTACCAGCTTATCTACATTTACCCCGGATCTTTCCACCATTTCCCGTGTTACTTTAGCCATAATATTGACCTCCTTATAGTGTATAATTATTCTTAACTAAGAATAATTATTAGTTGATATATATTATACTATAAATTTTCTATTTGTCAAGGGGTTTGTTGTAAATTTTTTAAAAAATTAGGTGGCAATTAGACATAGAGCCCTTTTGCCACCTCAAATGCCTTATCCCAGGATACCTTATGCTGTGAAGGTGTAAACTCTTCCATAGGAAATGATGTACTCACTATAGCCCTTCCCTCTTTTAGATCTTTTATTAAACCTAAGGATATAGCTTGAACGAGGATATTTCCTATAGTAGTTGCCTCTTGGGGTCCTGTTATAACTCTTTTTCCTATGGCATCTGCTGTAAATTGTGAGAGTAGCCTATTCTTTATACCACCACCTACGATATGAAGAACTTCTATTTCCCTTTCTGTTATTTCTTCTAAGAGTTCAAATATGTATCGATACTTTAGGGCAAGGCCTTCAAGTACTATCCTTACAATACTTCCAAGGTCAGATGGTACCTTTTGTCCTGTCTTTTTGAGGTATTCTTTCACTGCATCTATCATGTCAGGAGGGTTAAAAAATATGGGGTTATCAGGATCTATGATACCAATAAATGGTTCTGCCTTTTTCGCAAGTTTTACCAATTCATCGTATGACTTTTCATCTCCCCTTTTCCCTGCAGAGCGCTTTATCCCCTGCATAAGCCATAGGCCCATTATATTTTTTAGAAGCCTTATATTTCCGAGTACACCACCTTCATTTGTAA
Source organism: Candidatus Atribacteria bacterium (assembly GCA_027028665.1). GTDB lineage: Bacteria > Atribacterota > JALVIU01 > JALVIU01 > JALVIU01 > JALVIU01. The sequence continues at coordinate 15,844 of JALVIU010000206.1, forward strand.
AGTTATATTTATATGTTTTATTATTTATAATAGGTTTATCTATCTCTACTCCCATTAATGACCATGTACCTGAACTGAGATATGCCCAATTTTCACCCTCTGCAGGCACAGAGGCTACTGCAGATGCGGTATCATGTCCTCCTGGTAATATAACAATTCCAGAATTTATGCCGAGTTCTTTCTTAATATATGGAAGAGGTTCTCCCTGTTTTTCGCCTGCGGCCTTTATAGGTGGAAAGAGGTGTTTTGGTATCTCTAATGCATCTATGAGTTCCCAATGCCAATCGTTGTGTGTATAATCATATAACTGAGTAGTAGAAGCTATGGTAAACTCTACCTCCTTTTTCCCTGTGAGAAAGTAGGAAAATAGATTTGGCATCAAGATTAGTTTATCTGCAATCTCAAGCCCAGGGTCTTTATTTGTAACCATTGAAAAGAGCTGAAATATAGTATTAAGTTGCATAAATTGAATGCCTGTTTTAAAAAACACCTCTTTTCTGGGGATTATCTCAAATACTTTATCCATTATGTTATTTGTGCGAGAATCCCTATAGTGATAAGGGTTTCCTATAATATTTCCCTGTCTATCCAGTAGACCAAAATCTACCCCCCATGTATCTATACCCAGTGAGGCCATTTTATCCCCATATGTAAGCTTAAACTTTAAAAGACCTTCCTTCATACTCTGAAACAGTCTTAGCACATCCCAAAATAGATGCCCGTTTACATATACAGGGATATTGGGAAATCTATGTATCTCTTCTATTATTAGTCTATTTTCCTTTAATTTTCCTGCTACCAACCTTCCACTTTCTGCACCAAAATCAAAGGCAAGTATGTATTTATCCATCTATTTTCCCTCCTTTGCTACAGGTATTACATATGGTCCTTCAGGGATAATGGCTATTTTTACATCATCTCCAAAGCTCTCTTTCGCAATAGTTATCCCCTCTTCTATACTTTTTATCCTTTTTGTAAATGTAAGAGATTGATCATTATCTGAAAGAGAGGAATACATATATATCTTATCTGTCACCTTTAATACCTTTACAAGTTCTTCTACCTCCCATTGGTCAGGTACGAATTTTTCCATATCATATAGACGTTTGAGAAATTTATCATAATCTCCCATCTCTTTTAATTCTAAAAGTACATCTACAAAATATTTGCTCCCAAGACCCTCACTGCATTCAGAAGCAATAATTACCATTCCCCCGGGTTCGAGGATATCCAGTGTACCCACAAGCCCTTTTACCGTCTGGTAATATGTTTTATCAAGGGGATATCCTGCTGATGTGGTGATCACCGCCTTTACCCTTTCATCTACCTCTATTGTAGAGTATTTCTTTGCAAATTCTACTCCCTTTAGATAGGCCTTTTTAAGGTCTCCTGTAAATATCCCCCCTATATTTCTCTCCTCATCTACCACTACATTTACAATAAAATCTACACCAGCAAGTTCTGCAATCTTTGTTGCACCTTCGTGGAATGGATTATCTTCTAATACAAGATTTCTTGCATTTTCTGATTCAAGTACATATGGGCTATGATAATATTTTACTGTCTCAAAAGAAGAGATGCCAGGAAGTACAGATTTTCTCCCCCCAGAAAATCCTGCCATAAAGTGTGGCTCTATGAGGCCTGTAAGGATTTTAAGTTCTGCATTTAAAAAGTATTTGTTTATGTATACATCTACATCCCCTGTTTTTCCCACATACCCCATATCATCCATATTCATTGCATTATGATTTATTATTCTGTAGCTGTTTGCAATCTCTTCTCCCACAAGTTCGATAAGTTCATCCCCTATATTTGGGCGGTGAATCCCTGTAGCAATTAAAATAGTGATTCCCTCTTTTTTTATACCTGCCTTTTCAAGGGTAGATAGTATAGGGGGTAATATAATTTTATTGGGTACAGGCCGTGTGATATCAGATATAACGATGGTTGCATTCCTTTTCCCTTTTGCAAGCTCTATGAGAGGAGGGCTTTCAATAGGGGAGGAGAGTGCCTGTTCTAAGGCCTTTGTAGGTTCTTCTACAATAGGCATCTCCCTTTTCCTTATTATCTTATATACATTCCTGGACGGGATAGAAAAATTAATACCTTCTTTTCCATATAGGAGTTTTATATCCATTATCCCCTCCTTCATTTTATATTTTTGAGATTTTCCATTACTTCATCACTCAATATACCAATCATTTCAAAACTCATAAGCAGGGCACCGCCTATAGGTGTAAGTACAGGTTCTCTAAGTTCAAAACCTAAGATTCTTAATTTTTCCTTGACTATCTTTTTATAATATGAAGATGTGAAAACTCCACCTGCATATGAGATATAGTCATCCTTTATCCCGCGTTTTACAGGTCCTACGCCCTTAAGGAGCTTTTCTATATTCTCTTCTATAATAGTTCTTGCTACAAAATCTCCTTTTTCTGCAGTGTTTATTACATGTGGAGCGAAAGAGGCCACCTTTTTTCTTCCTGCCTTTTTTATATAGAAAAAATTTACTACATCTGTGATGGTAGAAAGCCCAAAATGTTCTCTTAATGCTCCTTCGAGTGCTGTAGCAGGACCCATGCCCTCCCAATAGCTCATTACACTCCTTATGGCATCATACGATATACGAAAACCACTTCCCTCATCACCTAATAGATGGCCCCATCCACCTGCCTTGTAGTGTTTTCTGTTTTCATCTATCCCTATTATCATAGAACCTGTGCCAGATAGTACAATCATACCCTTTTTCCTTCTACCTATTGCTCCAATAGTTGCTATGTAACAGTCATTTCGAACCTCTATTTTCTTTGATTTCACTACCTTTCCAAGCTCTTTGGCAAGATATATGTTCAATTCTCTTTCAAATCCAGCACCGCCAATTCCTGCAACTACTGCATCAAATTCTCTGTATTCAAAAGATGAGAGAGCTTCTTTTACTGAGTTTACCATTCCTTCTACGCCTACTACAAGGTGATTTGATGGACCTCCCTTACCCTCATAAAGTAGGTTTCCCTTCTCATCTGTAACTGCCACCTTCGTTTTTGTGCCTCCACCATCTATTCCTAAGAACAAATTTAACCACTCCTTTCCCAAGACTTCTTTTATAATAGTAGCATATTACAAAAGATACCGCAATTTTTTTGCTAATTTTTTCTATAAGGATGGATCTATTGACAATATAGAAAAATATATGCTATCTTTCTTATGTAAAAGGTTTGTTTAGAATAATTTCTTAGATACCTTGACAAATATTTTTACTTATTTTAAAATGAAATAAAGGCGTAAAAAGTATGAAAGGGGGAAGGAGAGGTATGGATGAAGAAAAAAGAGATGTAGTCGAGCTTCAACTTGTAGTTTTTAAAATTGGAAGTGAAGAGTACGGTGTAGAGATCTCGGAAGTGCAAGAAATCAATAGAATGATTGAGATTACCAAGATTCCAAGAGCACCTGAGTTTGTAGAGGGTGTTATAAATCTCCGTGGTAAAGTTATCCCTGTGATTGACTTGAGAAAGAGATTTGGTATGCAGAAAAAAGAATATGATAAAAACTCCAGAATTATAGTAGTGGAGATAGATGGCAAACTCGTAGGGATGATAGTAGATGCGGTTACAGAAGTATTAAGGATTACAAGTGATAATATAGAGCCTCCACCTCCTATCATTGCAGGTATTGGTTCAGAATATCTAAAAGGTGTAGGAAAGTTAGATAATAGAATGCTTATCCTCCTTGACCTCTCTAAGGTGCTTACAGATGTAGAAAAGGAACATCTCCTTGAGCTCCAGGAAAGAAAAGATCTGGGAGCAGAAGAGGAGAAACAGGAAGCAGAAGTTACTACATAGACTTAACAAAAACTTTATAAGATAGGGTTAGTTTTCATTAACTAAAGGGGCAGATGCCCCTTTAGTTAATTTTTTTCCTTTATTTTATTTATAATCTTATTAGATATTCTTTCTACATCTTTTTCGTCAAAATCAAGTGTAGGAACCTTTTCTATACCTTCTTCTGAAACAGTAATTTCATAGTATGGTTTGATCCCTTTATCCTTAACTACCTTTGATGCACACTTTAATGGACATCCATTTATTACTATTAATTTTGGAGATTTTTTTGCAATATCTACATGAAGCTTAGAACCCGCAGCAATTGCAGTAATGCAACACATCCTTGCAGCCTCTATCTCTTTTGTGAGTTTTACAGCTACCATATGGCCTATTTGCCCTACACTTGATGCCCCATCGCATGCAACTATTATATCTAAGCGTTCTGCTTCTTTTCCGCAGTTTGGCAAAATTTGCCAGCCATTTTTTGTCATAGTATATCCCTCCTTTTTGGATTAATAATATGGTAGAAGGGGGAATATACTATGAACCTACCCAACAGCAGTGACAGTGTTTATGTTTGCATTTAGACCTTATTTTTTTCATTATTAATATGATATATTGTAAATTGTTTTTTGTCAAGCGAATATTCGAAGATTCGAAAATAAATATTTATTGTAATCCTATTTATGATATAATTGAGAAGATTTAATTGAGATAAAGGAGGGAGATATGGGATTTTTAGGTGAAAACTATTTACTTACAAATTCTTATGCCAGGATACTCTTTGATACCATAAAGGATATGCCCATAGTAGATCCTCATAACCATGCAGATATAAAGGAGATCGTGGATAATACTCCATGGACAGACATATGGGAGGTAGAGGGGGCTACAGATCATTATGTATGGGAACTTATGAGAAAAAGGGGTATCCCTGAGGAAAAGATTACAGGGAATGCAACAAATAAAGAAAAATGGATGGCATTATGTGAAGTATTTCCAGAATTTGTCGGAAACCCCGTTTATGAATGGGTACATCTGGATCTAAAACATATATTCGGTATAGATGATGTTATATCTTCTTATACAGCTGAAAAGATCTGGCAGGAGACTTCTCGTATCTTAAAAGAGGACAGGATGAGACCCCAGAGCCTTTTAAAATTAATGAATGTTGAGATATTATCTACCACAGATGACCCTACAGATGACCTTGCCTATCACGAAAGGGCAAGGGAATTAGAGGGAGTACACATTACTCCTACATGGCGCCCAGATAAGGCAATGAACATAGAAAGCAAGGGATGGAGAGAGTATGTAAAGAGATTAGGTGATGCAAACGGTAGAGATACCTCTACCTTTGATGGCTTCTTAGAGGCACTTTCTGTAAGCCATCAAAGATTTGCAGAACACGGGTGTGTGGCAAGTGATCATGGCATACTAAGACCCGTTTCTTTTCCTGTGGATAAAAAAGATATAAGTAAAATTTTTGATAAGGCAGTTAGAGGCGAAAAACTTAGCTCCCAGGAAGTTCTTTCTTTTAAATCTTATATGCTTCTGACGTTTGGAAAAATGAATAAAGAGAGAGGCTGGGTAATGCAGCTTCACATAGGGGCCCTTAGAAACTACCGGGATAGCCTATATAGAAGTTTGGGCCTTGATTCAGGTGGTGATATATCTACAAATGCATTGGATATAGCAGGAAATCTCCGTTATTTCCTTAATCAGTTTGACGGAGAGCTTAAAATAGTACTTTATGTACTTGATCCTACACATCTACCTACTATTGCCACTATTGCAAGGGCGTTTCCCAACGTGAGTCTTGGTGCTGCATGGTGGTATAATGATACACCCTTTGGCATGAAAATACACCTTGAATACATAGCTACCGTAGACCTTTTATATAACTTTGCTGGTATGGTAACAGATTCTCGAAAGCTCTTGTCTTATGGTTCTCGTACAGAGATGTTCAGGAGGGTGCTCTCCAGTGTGGTAGGGGAGTGGATAGAAAGAGGACAGATACCGCTGAAAGAAGGCATGAGACTTGTAGAAGAGGTAAGCTACTATAGACCTCGTAAACTTTTTTACGGAAAATAAGATTAAGTAGTATATGACTTAAAATTATAATATGTAAAGGATAGGAGACTACTCTTATAAGAGTAGTCTCCTAATGTATTAGTAGTTTATTATGCGGGGAAGCTCTTTTGCCTGTGCTATCCAATCCTCTACCTGTGAAAGGGAGGGAAGTTTGCGTACAAGTTTTTTCTTCTCATTTATTTCAGTCATCTTCTTCAGCAGGTTTTCAGGATTTCTCTGGGCAAGTTCAGGTACAGTGTCAACTCCTGCAATCTCCAGTAGGTCTGCATACTGGGTACTTATTCCCTTTATCCTGGCAAGATCTGCCCTATTTACCCACTTTAATATGAGTTTTTCACTTATACCTGATTTCTCTGCTATCTCTTTGCGCCCTTTTCTTGTACTTCCCTTTTCCAGAAGTTCTTCAATGCTGCTGATCCCGATCTCTTCAAGTTTTTTTGCATAGACCTCTCCTATGCCTTCGATATCTGCTAATTTAGCCATAAATTCTCCTCCTTTTTGGATTCTTACAATGAGGATAAAATAAAATTAATAAAATGTCAATATAAAAATAGAAAATTTTCTACTTTATCTCAATAGTGTGTGCAGAAAACCAATCGAGGTCTTTTAGCTCCTTTGGGGTGGTGATATCAGATATATCATAGACTACAATACCGTTTTCCCCATCTGCTATCCATAAAATATCCCCATCAATTACTATATTCCATGCATAACCCTTTGTGTCTATTGAGGAGGCCAATGTAGGAACAGTATATACAGAAGTTATCTTCAGTGCCTTTACACCCCCTTCTCCCAGTGCCAGAAAGAGATAATTACCATCTTTTTTTATCCTTACAATAGGGGATGTAAACTTCATGGTACCTATAACTTCGATCTTTTTTGGATTTTCAAGAGATATGATCTCTAATGTTCCATTTTTTTCTCCCAGATATATAATATCATCTATCTTATAAATTGAGGTAACAGGGGATTTTGTTTTATATCTTCTTAAGACTTTTATACCCTTTTTATCTGTTATATCAATTACAAAAAATCCTGCCTTACCATCTGCCATATATATGATATTACCTTCTGGATAAAGGTCGTATAAATTGCCATCTGTAGCATATTTTTTTACAAGTTCTGGAGCAGTTTTATCCTTTTTCGTACTGTAAAAGAAAAGCCCATAATCCAGTGCGCATACATATATATCATCTTCCTTTTTATACAATCGAAAGGCCCTTGGTGGAATATTTGATATACCATCTATTCTATAAGGCTCTCCATCTTCCTTAATACTTAGGGCGCTTAAATACCCCTTTTGTAAAAAATATCCGTATTTTTTATCCTTGTAGAAATCCACTGCTCCTTTTAACGTTCTATACCAGTTTATCGGCACCATTTTCTTTTTATCTAAAATGATTAAACCATCTTTTTCATCTACTGCATAGATGAATTTATTATCTTTTGTAATTGATATACAGTCTGTATATAGATTGAGGGTTTTCTTTTTGAATATGCGTTCTATATTGTCAATATTTACTATCTCTATGCCATATTTCCCCATAGAAAGATAAATGTAGTTCATGAGATACACAAGGTCTTCTATGGAATGATTTGCCTTAAATATACCTACCTTTTTTATCTTTGCAGAGACCTCTGTACCCTTTTTTGTCTTTTTCTTGTTTATCTGAAGCTCAAAGACCCTTAAGGTAAAGCCATTATCATCTACTGCAAATAGATAATCCTCATACAGTAAGAAATATTCTATATTATCCCCTACCTTTTTGCTCTTTATGAGTTTGGGTGTTTCAGGTTCTCTAATATCATATATAGATAGTGTATCCCTCTTTACCACAAATAAATAGTTGTCTCTTACAGAAAGATGGAAGGAAAAAGGGGCATCTTTTTTTGTTTTAGGTATCAGGACAGTTACTTTTTTGGGGTTTTTGGGCTCTTTTGCATTTATAATAACAAGGCCTTCAGAGGATGCAGTATATATATACCTATCCCTTGCTACCACATCATAGAATATATTATTATCATTGTATATACCCATTTTTGATGGTACCTTTTTATCCCTTAGATCTACAATTAATATACCTGATATGCCGTAAGGTATATACATCCTGTTTCTCTCTATAAATATCTTATGTGGATAGGAAGAGGGGTAGGGATACTTTTCTATTTGAGGTACAAACCTACTTATAAGCTCTGGATTTTCTGGATCTTTCAGTGAGTATATATAGACCCCGTTTTTATCCCCTATATATAGATAGTTATCTTCTACGTGTGTTGTAATGATCCCTGTATCTTTTAGAAGGTGTTTTTTTATCTCTAACTTATCTATTTTTTTAAATTTTACTATATATAAACCTTCTTTACCACCTATATATAAGTGGTTTTTTATAGGTTTTTCTCCATATGCAATATTACATAATAAGAAAATGGTAAAAATTAAGGCCAATATGCCCTTTTTCATTTTTTCTCCAGTATAGATGGGATCTCCTTTAATGAAAGAATCATATAGTCTGGCATAAATTCAAATATATCATCTCTCTGCAGGATCTCTTTTTTCCATGCCTCTTTATAAAATGGAATAAAATCGGGATGAGATACTCTTTCCCATGGGGAAAGTTCCTTTAGACTCTCTGGTACATCAAATCTATAGATCCATATAAATTCTGCACCCACCCTCTTTGTTGGTATCATATCAAAATATAGCCAGTCTCCTACATATAGATGTCTTTCTCCTTTTTCCCTCATAAGGGTTTTTTCAAGGTAGTCTTTTATAGGTTTTCCGTATCCTACCATATCATTTGTATAGATTTCCTTAAAGTACTTATCAAGTCCTCTGCTTTTGAGTACAGGTATCTGGTAGGCAGTATAGCCATTTGTTATAAGGATCATGGTAAGGTCTTTTCTTTGACTCAAAAGTTCAAGGGTATCTTTTACATCAGGATATACATATACGGCATCTTCATTTTGCACCGCCTTTTTAACCCAATCTGATAGCTTTTCCTTAAATTCTATTTCGTATTTTTCCGCGATCTTTTTTACAATGTCGTCCCAATCAAAAGGATATACAAATTTTTTGGATACATTAAGCCTTCTTCTATGTTCTTCTATGATTTCATTTATTATTTCCCTCTCTTCCTTATCTACCCCGTTTTCTTTAAAATATTTTACAATCCAGGGAAATATATAGGGTCTAAAAGGTCCACGTACAAGTACACCATCCATATCAAATCCAAGTATTATCATTTGTAAACTCCTTATTTTTATATTAAAGTTGTTCAAATTTTATCATATAAATTCTTCTTTTACAAGTTTACTATAAAGAAGTTGTCTTTTGTTATGTTATCTTTTTGGAGGTATAGATTTTTATATTTGCATCTTTATATTTATGATTATTCCAGCAAAATTTGTATTTTATAATAAAAACTATAAAAAAACCAAAAAAATAAAGATTGGCAAAGATATGTTTTTCTTAAGATATTAAGGCAATCCTTATTCCTTATTATACATAAATAGGTTATAAGAAAAAATAATTATTTAACAATTGATTTGCAATATTGACAAGAAGAGTGATTAAAGGTTATAATTATTTACAATAACGTTAACCTAATCTGGGAGATGGATATATGAAGAGGAAGATCGATCCTTATTTTGCCAGGACTCTTGTGTATGGTGGCGCGGTGCTTGGTGGAGGAGGCGGGGGAAATATCGAAGAAGGCCTGGAATTTATAGATGAGCTCTCCAGGTATAAAAATCCGCTTCTTTTATCTCCAGATGAGATAGATGATGGATATATAGTAACTGTTGCGATGGTAGGTGCTCCTTCTTCAAAAAAGAAGCTTTCCTCATCTATTATTATCTCTTCATTTGAATTCTTTAGAGAAAATTTCAAACAAGAAATATCAGGTATTATTACAAATGAAATGGGTCCATTTGCCTCTGTAAATGGGCTCTTACAATCTGCCTTCACCCTGGTTCCAATTATTGATGCACCTGCAAATGGGAGGGCTCATCCCCTTTCTGCTATGGGAGCCATGGGCTTGAGCAAGTTAAAGAACTATGTATCTTATCAGTCAGGTGTAAGTGATCTCCTCAAAGTCTATGTAGAAGGAGATATAAACACCACCTCTCAACTTATGCGGAGTGCCTCTGTGGTTTCAGGGGGTATTATATCTATTACAAGAAACCCGGTAGATATTGGATATCTAAGGGAAAATGGTGCAGTAGGGGCTATAGATTTTACCCATAAACTTGGAGATATCTGGCTAAGCAGGAAAGAGCCCATGGAGAAGATAGATGGGTGTATATCTTTCCTAAAAGGTAATAATCTGGGCAGGTTCTCTATAGATAATGTAACCTTATCTCAGGAGGGTGGTTTTGATATAGGAAGAGTAACCTTTGGAGATTTTGAGCTTATCTTCTGGAATGAATACATGACCCTTGAGAAAAAGGGAATACGAATAGCTACATTTCCCGATCTTATTGTACTCTTTGATCCTTTGACAGGGCTTCCTCTTTCATCCTATGAACTCACAAAGGGACAGGAGATTGTGGCTTCATATACAAGCTATAAAAACATTATTCTTGGAAGTGGCATGAGGGATAAAACCCTTTTTGAATATACAGAAAAGGTCATAGGTAAGGATCTTATAAGATACCTTGACCTATTTTAAAGAAGGAGGTGTAGGTTTATGAAGAAGTTTTTGGTATTCTCTTTGGTATTAACACTTGTTTTGACCTCATTTGCACTTGTAGGATATGCAAAAGAGGTGGTATTTAAATATGCAACAGGGCAGGAAACTATGTGTTTTGATCCAGCACTTCATAGAGATGAGACACAGTCTGCAAATGTCTTCAACCTTTATGATCCACTGTTTTATCCTGTAAGAGGTGGGGCACCTATTCCATGGCTTGTAGAGTCTTATAAGGTCTCAGATGATGGAAAAGTCTATACCTTCAAACTGAAAAAAGGTGTAAAATTTCATGATGGAACAGAGATGACAGCAGAAGATGTTGCATTTTCTATGTTGAGAATGATAAAAATCAATCAGGGATTTTCCTGGCTATGGAAGGGTATAGTGGATCCAGAGAAGATAGAAGTATTGGATAAATACACGGTAAAGTTTGTATTGAACAAACCTTATGGTCCATTCATTGCAACACTTGTACAGTTTCATGTGGTAAATAAGGATCTACTTATGAAGAATAAAAAACCTGGTGATTGGGGTGAATACGGAGACTTTGGTATGGCATATCTCCAGGACCATGATGCAGGCTCAGGTCCATTTACCCTTGAGAAGGTACAACTTGGTGATAGGCTCACATTGAAGAAGTTTGATGGGTATTTCAAGGGCTTTAAGGAAAATTCCCCTGATGTGGTGAACTGGCTTGTAGTTCCAGAGAAAGCTACATATGTAGCTATGCTCAAAAAGGGAGAAGTTGATATGATAGATCAATGGCTCTCTCCTGAGAACTTTAAAGACCTTGCAAAAACAAAGGGTGTTGTGGTTCAGGAAGATCCAAATGTGCAACTCTTCTTCCTCCAGATGAACAATAAAAAGAAACCCCTTGATGATGTAAATGTAAGAAAAGCAATATCTTATGCATTTGATTATAAAGTGGCAGTAAATGATATATTTAAAGGTGGAAAACAGGCAGAAGGTCCTGTTCCTATCCTTATGCCAGGACATGCAAAAGATGTGACAGTTTATCATAAAGATCTCAAAAAGGCAAAAGAATACCTTGCAAAATCCAAGTATTCCAAAGCCGAACTTAAAAACATGGAACTTACATATGTATATGTAAATTCTCTTGATCTTGAGAGAAAAATAGGTCTTTTGCTTGCCAATGATCTTGCACAAATTGGTCTGAAGGTTAAGATAAAAGGTGAAACATGGTCAAGAATTACCCAGCTTGCAAAATCTCCTGATACTACACCACACTTTACGGCTATATTCCATACTGCAAAATATCCATCCCCAGATAGCCATACATATCTTATGTACAATAAACATGCATGGGGTACCTATATTTCTATGAGTTGGTATGATAATCCAAAGGTAGATGAACTTACCGAAAAGGCGAGACAGACCATTGATGTAAATGAGAGATATAAATTATATGAAGAAGTCCAGAGAATAGTAACAGCTGATGCAGCATCTCTGTATATTGTAAACCCACTTCATAGGATCGCATTTAGAGATTGGGTAAAGGACTATAATTATGTAGGAATCCTTGGATACGATCTTGAATTTGATCATTTGAAGATAGAAAAATAGGAAATAAATAAGGGGGGCTTCCCCCCTTATTTATAAATGATTATGAACATAAAAAGTAGATTAATTCAGATAATATTTACACTTTTTGGACTTTCTGTGCTTATCTTCTTTCTTGCCCGTGTTATGCCTGGAGATCCTGCAAGATTGGCATTGGGACCTGAGGCTACACAGGAACAGGTTGAGGATCTGCGGCATAAGTTGGGACTTGACAAGCCACTTCCATATCAATATTGGGAGTTTCTGAAGGGACTTGCCCATGGAAAGATGGGGATCTCTCTTATTACAAAGAGAGATGTTTCAAAAGATATAAAAGATAGGCTCCCTGCAACCCTTGAGCTTATAATATTTGCGATGACATTCTCTGTCATTGTAGGTGTACCTCTTGGAATCGTGGCTGCCTTAAAAAAAGATAAGTTTTTGGACAATTTTACAAGGGTATTTGCTTTTTCTGGGGTATCTTTTCCAAGATTTTGGATAGGTATAATGTTTCAATTGATCTTTGCATATGCCTTATCGCTTTTACCCCTTACAGGAAGAATATCTGGTGACCCCCCTACCCATATTACGGGTTTTTATGTATTGGATAGCCTGCTTACTCTTAACTTTTCTGCCCTCTGGGATGCACTTTTACACCTTGCCTTACCTGTACTTACTTTGTCTTTGTCACCTATTGCACAGATTACAAGGCTTATAAGGGCAAATATGGTGGAGCAGATGAGAAAGGACTATACTCTTGCTTTAAGGGTAAATGGTTTACCTGAAAATCTCAATATATATAAATACATGTTGAAAAATGCCTTTACATCAACCCTTACAATTATCGGTCTTTTATTTGGCTGGCTTTTAGGAAATGCATTTGTAGTGGAGACTGTATTTGCATGGCCTGGTATGGCAAGATATGGTATAAATTCTGTTATTAGAAAGGATTTTAACGCAGTTGTAGGGGTTACTCTTGTGGTAGGGATTACTTATGTTATTATAAATCTTATAGTCGATATATTATACAGATATCTTGATCCAAGGATAGGGCTTGAAAAATGAAGAAATTTAAAGAGAGTTCTCTATATCTTCCCTTATATAGGTTTTTTCAAAATAGACTATCGGTGGTGGGTGCAATTATCATAATAGTGGTGGTACTTATTTCTATATTTGCTCCTTATCTTGCGCCATATCCAGAGGATGCAGGGGGGGCAATTCATTTCTCTGATACATTTCAACCTCCAAGTAGAAAACACCTTCTTGGCACAGATGATGTAGGAAGAGATGTGTTATCAAGAATACTTATAGGATCACGTATATCACTTCTTTTAGGGGTGGTGGTTCTAACTATTGCCGTGCTTATTGGCATCCCACTGGGACTTATTGCAGGATATTTTGGAGGACTTACAGAGAAGATCATAATGCGTACCACAGATATATTTCTCTCTATTCCCCCTCTGGTTCTGGCCCTTGCTGTAAGTGCTGCCTTTGAACCAAATTTGAGAAATAGTATGATAGCTATAGCTTTTTCCTGGTGGCCCTGGTATACAAGGCTTGCATATGGTGAAACACTTTCCATAAAGGAAGAGGATTTTATAGAGGTGGCAGAATCCTTAGGTGCAAGTAAGTGGTACATAATATTTAGAGAGATCTTGCCAAATATGACATCTACCCTTGTTGTGAAGATAAGTCTTGATTTTGGTTATGCGATCCTGACAGGTGCAGCACTGGGATTTTTGGGTCTCGGTGCACAGCCTCCTACGCCTGAGTGGGGTACAATGGTGAGTCTGGGCAGAGAATACTTACCAAATGTATGGTGGATCTCTACATTCTCCGGTCTTGCCATATTCATTACAGTTCTCGGATTTAATCTCCTGGGTGATGGTCTAAGAGACTTTTTCGATGTTGAGGTAAACTGATGGATGCATTGTTAAAGGTAGAAGATCTCCATGTAAATTTTAAAACACCTTTTGGTATGGCAAAGGTACTAAACGGTGTCTCTTTATACATAAAGCCCCAGGAGATCGTCTCTCTGGTGGGAGAGACAGGATGTGGAAAAAGTATTACTGCAAAATCTATCCTTGATGTTCTTCCTGAAACCTCAATAATCTCTGGTAAAATATCTTTAAAAGATAAGGATTTCCTTTCTATAGGGAAAAAAGAGAGAAGAACCCTTATAAGGTCACGAATAGGATATATACCACAAAATCCTATGACCTCGTTAAATCCTGTATTTACTATAGGGGAGGTATTTTTTGACCTTATAAAATGGCATGGGAAAGAGATTGTACCTTGGAGGGCATATAGGAAATGGAAGAGGCATATAAAAGAAGAGAGAGATATTGCTATAGAACTTTTGAAAAAAGTGCATCTTCCACAGCCAGAAGATGTGCTTAGTAAGTATCCTACTCAGCTTTCAGGGGGTATGAGGCAGAGGGTTCTTATCGCTATGTCTATGATAGGTAATAGAGAGTTTCTCATTGCTGATGAGCCTACTACAGCCCTTGATGTAACAATTCAGAAGGGGATTGTAGAGCTTATAAAAGAAAAAGTAGAAGAAGAGAGATTATCGGTACTGTATATAACACATAATCTGGGAGTAGCAAAATACTTAAGTAATAGGATATATGTAATGTATGCAGGAGATATTGTGGAGTTTGGGCCATCTGAATCCCTTCTTAGAAATCCTCTTCATCCATATACGCAGGGTCTTCTAAATTCCATTCCAAAACTTGTAAAAACAGGTTTTTCTGGTATTCCTGGAAGGCTTCCATCATATATTACACCTCCTGAAGGTTGTAGATTTTCACCAAGATGTCCAAAGAGTATGGAGATATGTAATAATATAAAACCTCCCCTTAAGGAGGTGGAGGAAGGTCATTTTGTAAGGTGTCATTTATATGGAAAAGATAATTGAGGTAAAGGCATTATCAAAACATTTTAAAACTAAAAAGGGTCTTACAGTTAAGGCTGTAGATGAGGTGGATTTTTTTCTGGAAAAAGGTAAGACCCTTGCAATAGTGGGTGAGTCAGGTTCAGGAAAGACTACCCTTGGAAAAACCTTGCTTAAGATATATGAACCCACTGGAGGAAGGATATATTTCGAAGGTAAGGATATAACAAATTATTCTAAGGATAAGATGAAAGAATTAAGGGCAAATCTCCAGATGGTATTTCAAGACCCTACATCTTCCTTAAATCCAAGAAAGAGTATAGGGAATATTATATCTTTACCCCTTAAAATCCATACAAGGATGACAAAAAAAGAGATAAAAGAAAAGGTGATATGGCTTTTAGAACAGGTAGACCTTTCGCCTGCCTTTTATTCTCGTTATCCAAATGCCCTATCTGGAGGACAAAAACAGAGGGTAGGTATTGCTCGAGCGCTTGCCCTTAACCCAAAACTTATCGTTCTTGATGAGCCCACAGCATCTTTGGATGTCTCTGTCCAGGCAAAAATTTTAACTCTTTTGGAAGAGTTAAAAAATCGCTTTGGCTTAAGTTACATATATATAACCCACGACCTTGGAGTTGTGAGAAATATGGCAGATTTTACACTTGTTATGTATCTCGGAAGGGTTATGGAATATGCATCTACAGAGGAGCTTTTTAGAAATCCTCTTCACCCTTATACTGTAGCCCTATTATCTTCTATACCTACTATAATGGATGAAGAGAAAAGTACTATCCCTTATGAAATTACTCTATCAGGCGATATCCCATCCCTTACAGAGATTCCAGATTATTGTAGATTTTATTCCAGGTGTTATAAAAAAGAAAAGGAATGTATGGAGAAAGAACCCGAATTAAGAGAGATGCTCTCAGGTCATTGGGTAAGATGCATAAGAGTTTAAAGGAGGAGTAATATGAAATTTGATTGGGAAGTCAAAAGTGCTGCTTTTAAAGTAATAAATGATATGTGCAATCTCAAAAAGGGTGAGCATTTACTCATATATGCAGATACAAAAGTAGATCAAGATGTGCTCTCTGCAATAGCTGAGGCAGGACATGTAGCAGGGGGAGAAGTAGGTGTATACCTTTACAGGACAAGGGAAGAGGTGGGTATGGAGCCTCCTCCGCCTTTGAGAGAGGCAATGAAGGCATCAGATGTCATAATAGAGCTTGCAGAAAAATACCTCATACATACAAAAGCATATCATGATGCGTTGGATAATGGTTCGAGAAATCTCTGTCTTACAGGGATGGATAAGGATATGCTTACGAGGTGTATTGGGGATATAAACTATAAAGCAATGGTGGAATTTGGGGATAAACTTATGGAGATCCTGTCCAGAGGAAATAAGATGGAGATCACAACACCAGCCGGGACACATCTTGTATCAGAGATAGGCGGGAGGCCATTTTACCATAACTCAGGTATCATAGATAGCCCTGGCCAGCAGAGTTTTTTAGGTGGACAAATATCATGGGCACCTATTGAAGAGACGATAAATGGAACAATGGTGTTTGATGGTTCTGTTTGGCCCCCTGATGAATTGGGACTCTTAAAAGAACCTATAGTTATGAAAATAGAGAAAGGTAGAGTAGTTGAAATAGAGGGCGGAAAAGAGGCCATGATATTTAAAAAATGGCTTGCAAGTTTTAATGATCCCAATATGTTTATGATTGCCCATTTTTCATACGGTTTTAACCCTGGTGCAAGGCTCACAGGTAAGATATTGGAAGATG
>JALVIU010000207.1 GCA_027028665.1 Candidatus Atribacteria bacterium
CATATGACTGTATATCAAAATATCGCATATGCACTGAGGCTTAAAAAGATGTCTCCCTCTGAAATAGATAGAATTGTGAAAGATGTAGCAGATATGACCGATATCACCAAATATCTTGATAGATATCCAAATCAACTCTCAGGGGGACAAAGGCAACGTGTAGCTGTTGCTCGTGCAGTTGCAGTAAAACCAAAGATCTTTCTCATGGATGAACCCCTCTCAAACCTTGATGCAAAACTACGAGTGTCCATGAGAACAGAGCTTAAGGCAATTCATCTGAAGACAGGGGCAACTACTATATTTGTAACACATGATCAATCAGAGGCAATGAGTCTTGCAGATAGAATTGTTATAATGAGAGATGGGAAAATTATCCAGATTGGCACACCTGAAGATGTGTACCATGATTCAGCAAATATGTTTGTTGCTAATTTTATAGGTACACCACCTACCAATTTTATCAAGGTAAAAGTAAGTGTAAGAGAAAGGGAGATTATCTTATTTAATGAAGACTTTAAAATAATATATTCAAAGGAAAGTGCGCCAGGACTTATTCCTTATGATGAAAGTGATATAATATTAGGGATAAGGCCTGAAAATATCACTATTACAAAAGAGAATGACGCACTTTTAAAGACAGAGTGTCTATTAGTTGAGCCACAGGGCTCTTATAATATAATTGTTACAAAAATAGTGGGGAAAATAGTAAAGATCGTTGTTCCAAGTGAGATAAAGATAAGACCAGGAGAGACCTTCTATATTAAATTCAAGAAAGATACTATACTATTTTTTGATCCAAAGACAGAAGAACGTATAAGGGAGGAGAAGATCTCATGAATATAGCACTTGCACATTATAGAATTGGGGAAACAGATGGTGTATCATTAGAAATGGAGAAGTGGAAAAGAGTCTTAGAAAATATGGGACATAGTGTAATTTTCATATCAGGTACAAAGGGATTGACTTCTAATTTTACCATAGAGGAACTATATTATAGATATCCTAAAGACCTTATGATAGAGAGAAATGCATATGTTGCCCTTACCGATTATAAAA
This sequence comes from Candidatus Atribacteria bacterium, assembly GCA_027028665.1. GTDB lineage: Bacteria > Atribacterota > JALVIU01 > JALVIU01 > JALVIU01 > JALVIU01. The sequence continues at coordinate 1,057 of JALVIU010000207.1, forward strand.
GTGAAGAGGAATTTATAAAAGATGTAGAGAATCTCTCCCAAACAATAGAGATAAAGTTAAAAAAAATACTAAAAGAGCAAGATATAGACCTACTGATACCCAATAATATTTTATCTATAGGAAGGAGCATCCCCACAGCTATTGCATTTACACGAACCATAAAAGATATGAATATAAAAGCAATTGGGCACCATCATGACTTCTATTGGGAAAGGGAAAATTTCTCACATCCAACATGTGAATTTGTAAAAAAGGCACTTACTACATATTATCCTCCTGATTTGCCCAATATATCTCATGTAGTTATAAATAGTATTGCACAAAGGGAGCTTAAAAAAAGAAGAGGGCTTTCATCCACAGTTATTCCAAATGTATTTGATTTTAGCGCACCAGAATGGAGAATAGATGAATATAATAAAGACTTTAGAGAAACTTTAAAGATAAAAGCAAATGATATTATAATGCTTCAGGCAACACGTGTGACGAATAGAAAGGCAATAGAGCTTGCAATAGATGTGATAGGAAAAATGAATGAGAAAAAAAATCATCTTATAGGGAAAAAACTGTATAATGGAGAGATTTTTACATCCGAAAATAAAATAGTTCATGTGCTTGTAGGTATGATAGAGGGGACAGAAGATTATGTAGATAATTTAAAAGAACGTGCAAAAGAGGATGGAGTAGAGTTAATCTTTGCAAATGAGTTTGTGGATCACTCAAGGGGTTTCAGAAATGGACATAAAGTTTACTCTTTATGGGATACCTATGTATTTTCTGACATTATTACATATCCTAGTGTGTATGAGGGATGGGGAAATCAATTTTTAGAAGGAATTTTTGCAAAAAAACCTATGATAGTATTCGAATATGGTGTATACAAAGAAGATATAAAGAATAAAGGTTTTAAAATAATATCATTGGGAGATAAATATAAAATCGATAAAAAAGGACTTGCTCATATAAATAAAGACATAATAGAAGATGTGTCAAATAAATGTATAAGAGTATTATTAGATAAAGAATATAGAGAAGAGATGGTAAATACCAATTTCTCCATAGGAAAAAAGTATTTCTCTCTGGAGAGTTTGAGAAATTATCTTGAAAAGATTATATAAGGGTGATGATAAATGAAAAAATACACCATAAAAGATATTGCAGAGATGGCAGGTGTCTCGCCAAGAACTGTTTCCCGTGTTCTAAATAAAGATAAAAGAGTAAACCCTAAAACAAAAAAAAAGATTCTTGATATAATTAAAAAAACAGGTTATGAGGTAAACCTTATTGCACGCTCTTTAAGGAAGAGAGAAACAGGGATACTTATAGTCTTTGTAGGAGAGAGTAATATAAACTATATAGGAAACTTTCATAATTCTATCATACGTTATATAGATATTGAAGCAAATAAAGTAGGATACAAGACAATTATATCTCGTTCTTCTGCATACAAAATGGAGGAGAATATACATGACGGCTTTTATCTTCTAAAAAATGGCTTTGCCGATGGAGCAATCCTCTTTGACACCCGCCAGGAAGATCCAAGGGTAAGATATCTGGTAGAGAAAAAGATCCCCTTTGTAATAGTGGGAAAAGATACTGTGTACAAAGATACATCATATGTCAATTTAGATAATGTAAAGGCAGGTTATATGGGTGCAGAACACCTTATAAAAAAAGGATATAAATCCATTATCTTCTTCCTTGGGGATAAGGATTTTACAGTAAATAAGGACAGAGCCCAGGGCTTTACCTATGCATGTAAAAAATACAGTATATCTAACTATAGAATTTATTATGGTATTACAAATGTAAAACTTGCATATGAACGTACCAAAGAAATATTAGGAACAAAAAATATTCCCCGTGCTATATTTGTATCTGGTGATGAGCGAGCACATGGCACATATCATGCCGTATATGAAAAAGGTCTTAGGATACCTGAGGATATAGCGGTTTTAGGTATTGATAATATACCACTTTCAGAGTACTATTTTCCTCCTCTCACTACTATAGATCAATCAGTAGATAAAATGGCCAAAGAGGCTATAAGAATCCTTGTTCAACATTTAAAAAATCCGAAAGAGAAAAAAACAGAGAGAATAATGCTACCACCCAAATTCATAGCAAGAAAATCCACATAACTACAGTCAAATCTCACTCAATATTTTCTTTAAATTACTAAGTGTATAAGGTTTATGAAGAAAAAGTATATTTTCATTTTCTATGATATCTGCCAAATCTTCCTTTGCATAACCTGATGAAAATACAACCTTTGTCCTGGGAGATATCTTTTTAATCTTGTGTAAAAGCTTTTCACCGGTTATTCCAGGCATAGTATAATCAAGTATCACTATATCAAAATTATTAGAATCAGACAAAAGCTTTAAAGCCTCCCTCCCAGAAGATGAAAGGGTGACTCTATGCCCCAAAAGAGAAAGCATCTGATTTAAAATATCAAGTATATATTCTTCATCATCTACTACAAGTATCTTATATGAACTCTTTTTGTCATCTATTTTATTTATTATATTTTCCTCATTCTCTTTCTCTTTTTCTGTTACTTTTTTATTAGAAAGAGGAAAATATATCTTAAACCTTGTACCTACTTTCTCATCACAAAGCTCAATAGCACCTTTATAGGATTTTACAATAGAATATATAGAAAAAAGTCCCAGCCCTCTACCTTTCTTTTTTGTAGTAAAGAAAGGTTCAAATATGTGTTCTTTAATATTTGCCGGTATTCCAGGACCATTATCTTTAACGTCTATCACCGCATATATCAGATCCTCTATAGGGAAAAGAAGAGATAAAGAAGAAAACTTCTCTTTATCCATAGATTCCTTATATACTGCTATCTTCACTTCACCTTCTCTATCCCCTATCGCATCAGATGCATTTACAAGAAGGTTTACAAGGATCTGCTGGATCTGTTCCCGAGCTCCATCTATATACAATCCACTATCCATTTGTGAAATCTTAATTTTTACATTCTTAGATACTACACTTCTAAAAAGTGTTTCCATGTTTTTTATCTCTTCACCAAGGTCGAAGATCTCTCTTTTTGACTCTCTGTAACTTACATATG